>JABMNS010000308.1 GCA_013204445.1 Sphingomonadales bacterium | reverse complement strand
GTGATACCCATGCGTTTGAGAAAGGCGTCGGCAAAGCTGCGGCTGGGGTCGTAGCTGCTGTCGGTGAGCAGGACTTCGTCGCCCGGCTGCAGAACAGTGAGCAGCGAACAGGAAATCGCGGCAACGCCAGAAGGATAGAGCATGGTCCCGGCTGCGCCGGGCTCCATTTCGGTTAGCGCTTCGGCAAGCGACCATTGCGTCGGAGAACCACGACGGCCATAGAAAAAATGACCGTCGTCATTGGATTTCAGGCCTTCTCTGAGATGAACCACATCGTCATAAAGATGCGTACTCCCACGCCAAACCGGCGGATTCACCAACGGCCCGGTCCATATTTTTCGGCGACCACCGGTGACCGCCTGTGTCGCGGGCTTTTTTGAACCAGAGTCGCTATTGGCCAATTATAATTCCAATAGCGCTGGCATATTCAGACGGTTTCTTTCGGCGTATCCGCATCGGCGCCCCATTCGGCCCAGCTGCCATCGTAAAGCGCGGTCTTCTGTGCACCCGCGAGCGTTGCGGCAAAGGATATAACCGCCGCCGAGATCCCCGATCCACAGGTCGTGATCAGCGGTTTTGAGAGATCAACGCCAGCGTCGCTGAAGATTGCCTTGACCTCGTCACTGTCTTTCCATGTTCCGTCAGCGTTGAAGAATTTACTGTGCGGAATATTGGTCGAGCCAGGGATATGGCCGGACGCTGCATTGCCACGAAGGTCGGGTGTTTCGCCTCGAAACCGGTCGGCCGGTCGTGCATCGACAACCTGCTCGGCCTTGCTGTGCAGATTAGCGAGCATGTCCGCCTTGGTGCGAACGTCTTTGTCATCTTTCCAGACCGTGAAATGGCGGTGGCGCAGGGCTTCCTTGCCAGTTTCAAGCGGCCGTCCCTCGGCTTTCCATTTGGCGATGCCGCCATCGAGAATGGCGACTTCATGCGCGCCAAAAATGGTCAGCATCCACCACGCGCGCGCTGCGGTTTTCAACGGACTGTCATCGTAAAGCACCACACGGCTGCCGTCGCCTAGACCGAGCGATTGCATCCGGCTGGCAAATTTTTCCGCCGGCGGGAGCATATTTTCGACCGGATTGTTGCTATCGGTCAATTCACTGAGGTCCATGAAGACCGCGCCCGGGATATGGCCTGCTTCATATTCGGCGGCAGGATTACGCCCGGCGTCGGGCATGAATTTTGTCGCATCGACGATGCGTAAATCCGATGCGCCCAGTTCGTTGGCCAGCCAGTCGGTCGTTACCAGCAATTCCATATTCAGCTCCTCATGCTCGCAGTATTTGCACTATTCGTCTTGCCGTCTAGCGATTCGATTTCAGGCCGTCGAGGCTATAACCCATTGTCCCACGAATCCACTGCTTATGTGGTTTTTATGCATTTGACTGGCTTCACAAAGCGTCCAGAAAGGATTTGGCTTGCGAGCGGATTTGATTGCGGGCGTCCAGATCCATCTTGTCCCATATGCGATAGGGCATGGCCAGGCGGTTATTATCCTGCAACTTGTTCTGATTGCGATCAAGAAAATCCCAATAGAGCGAGTTGAATGGACAGGCGTCATCGCCGGTACGTTGTTTCACATCATAGCGGCAGTGCTGGCAATAGTCCGACATCTTGTTGATATAGTTGCCCGATGACGCATAGGGTTTAGAGGCGATGATGCCGCCGTCGGCGAACAGGCTCATTCCAAGCGTGTTGGGCAGCTCCACCCATTCATAGGCATCGGCATAAACTTCGAGATACCAGCGGTGCACGGCCTGCGGATTAATCCCGGCGATCAGGGCAAAATTGCCGGTGATCATCAGCCGCTGGATGTGATGGGCATAGGCAAAATCGAGCGTTTGGCCGATTGCCTCTGAAAGGCAAAGTATGTCGGTTTCACCCGTATAATAAAAATCCGGGAGCGGCCGGTCGGCATTCAGGAAATTGCGCTCAACATAGTCCGGGCCCTCGCGCCAATAAATCCCGCGTATATATTCGCGCCAGCCGATAATTTGCCGGATAAAGCCTTCCGCCGCGTTCAGCGGGACCTTGCCCTCACGATATTTTCCTTCGACTTCACGGCACAGGTCGAGCGGGTCGAGCAGTCCGGAATTGATATAGGGCGACAATATCGAGTGCCACAGAAACGGCTCGCCGGTTAGCATGGCATCCTGATAATCTCCAAATCTGGGCAAGACCTCATCGAGAAAATGCCGTTTTTGCCGCATTGCTTCCTCATGCGTGACGGCAAAATGGAAATGTTCCAGCGAACCTGGATGATGCGAAAACCGCCTGCCGACCAGATCCAGAACTTCGCCCGTCACATCATCGGCCAGAAACCGAATCGGTTGCGGGGTCCGCTCACTGCCTTTGGCAGGCTTTCGATTGTCGCTGTCATAATTCCACTTGCCGCCCTCTGGCTTGCCCTTGTCGTCAAGTAGCAGCATGGTTTTGCGCCGCATCTCGCGGTAGAAAAATTCCATCCGGAGCTGCTTTTTCCCTTCCGCCCAGTCGTCGAAATCCTGATGCGTGGCGAGGAACCGGCTGTCGGGACAGATGGTGACGGGTGTGCCGAACTTCTCTTCCCAGTTTTCGATCATCGCCATCACCCGCCACTCGCCCGGCTCGGTGACCCGGATCGCTCCGATGTCGTGTCGTTCGATTGCCCGCGCAATCTCGCCGGTAAAGCTGCCGCTGTTCTCGGGATCATTCAGCTTGACATATTCGACCGACCAGCCGCGATCTTGCAAGGCCCTGGCATAATGGCGCATGGCCGAGAGAATATAAGCGATCTTGGCCTTGTGGTGGCGGACATAGCTGGTTTCCTCATCCAGCTCGGCCATCAGGATGATGCAGTCATCCGGCTTTTTCTGGTCCAGAGAAGAGATGTTCGGTGAGAGTTGATCGCCGAATATGGGTATCAGGTTTTTTCTTGTCATGGGTCGGCAGTCGCACGAACCGATGGTTTGTTCGAGACGTGCTTTCGGGCAGTACCGGAGGCGAAGCGCATTGCGGCAAGTGATGACATATGTCTTTCCGTGCACTAGACATCCCGCATGACCAAAGATGATTCCGATAAACCGATTCCGCGCTTTCTCGGGCGGGACGCTCCGCTTCCGACTTCTCCCGAAACGGCGATACTCGACTATGTGCCCAATCCTCGCGCCGGCGAACTCTATCTCGCGCGCTTCGCGGTGCCCGAATTCACTTCGCTCTGCCCGGTTACCGGCCAGCCGGACTTTGCCCATCTGGTCATTGATTATGCGCCGGATCAGAGCATCGTCGAATCAAAATCGCTCAAGCTGTTCCTCGGCTCGTTCCGCGACCATGCTGCCTTTCACGAAGATTGCACGGTCGGAATCGGCAGGCGCCTGTTCGACGAAATGCAGCCCAAATGGATGCGAATCGGCGGCTATTGGTATCCGCGCGGCGGGATTCCAATTGATGTTTTCTGGCAATCGGGTGAGCCGCCCAAAGGCCTGTGGGTGCCGGAACAAGGCGTTGCTCCATACCGCGGCCGCGGCTGATGGCGCATAAATTATACGCCGCGCCGCTTTCGCTCTATTCCGGCAAGGCGCGGGCCTATCTTGATTGGAAGGGCATCGATTACGAAGAAATCCTGTCTACCGGAGCGGTTTACAAAGATATTATCATCCCGAAAGTGGGGCGACCGGTCATTCCGGTGCTGGATATCGATGACGGCCAGACCATTCAGGACACGACCTGCATTATCGATCATTTTGAAGCTACGGTCGTTGGTCCTTCGATCTATCCTGGCACGCCGAAACAAAGGCTTACCGCGTTGCTATTGGAAACATATGGTGATGAATGGCTGGTAATTCCGGCGATGCACTATCGCTGGAATTATAATGAAGAGTGGGTATACGGAGAATTTGGTGCCACCGCAGCACCCGATGCCAGCAAGCAAGAACAGCTGGCGATCGGAAGGGAACGGGGCGCCAGCTTTAAAGGCTTCTGCCCGATTCTAGGCATCAACCCGAAAACCATTCCGGCAATTGAAGCCAGTTATGAGGCGTTGCTTGCCGATCTCGACACCCATTTCGCGGTTCATGATTATCTGCTGGGCTCTCGCCCTTCAATTGGTGATTATGGCTTGATCGGACCGCTTTATGCCCATCTCTATCGGGACCCTGCATCGGGCGAGATCATGAAGCGTTTGGCCCCGCGCGTTGCCGCCTGGGTTGAACGAATGGTGGATGTTAAAGCGCCCCTTTCGGGTGAATTTCTGCCCGGTGATGAAGTTCCGCAAACACTGATACCGGTTCTTGAGCGGATGATGGGCGAACAAATGCCGTTCCTTCAGGCCACCGCCGATATGCTGGCAGCCTGGTCTATGGCTAATCCGGATGCGGAATTGCCCCGTGCGGTTGGCATGGCCGCATTTACCGTTGAAGGCATAGAGGGGCAGCGAATCGCGCCTCCGTTCAGCTTGTGGATGCTGCAACGGGCGCTGGAATATTATCGGCAATTGGAAGTTGCTGATAAATCAACTGCGGATGAATTTTTATCGACAATAAACGGCGCATTGGTGTTTCGGAATTTTGCGATGAAACGGCCCCTGGCGTTCAAAAACTTTAAGCTTGGCCTGCGCTAATAGCCAAAGCCACCCCGAAAACTGGAGCAATTACCTACTTTGCCCTATCAATCGGCCACCGCCATTCTTATATATTAATAATATGAGCAGTATTTCACACCATCACAGCATTGCCATCGAGGCATCCGACATTGATTTCATGGGACATGTCAATAATGCCAATTATCTGACGTGGGTGCAGGATGCTGTGGTGGCGCATTGGCAGAAGTTTGCGCCGTCCGAAGCAGTGGCAGCCCATCTCTGGGTAGCGATCAAGCATGAGATTACCTACCGCAAGCCCGCTTTTCTGGACGATGATGTCATCGCCGAGGTATTGCTCGAAAAAGTACACGGGGCGCGGGCATTTTACAGTACGATCATTCGCCGCGGTGAAGAGGTGCTGGCTGAAGTGCAGTCGAGCTGGTGCTGTATCGATGCCGATACTTTGCGCCCAACCCGCTTAGCGAAAGATATCGTCGCCAGATTTTTCGGTTAAAAGATTGAAGCGGTCGAATTTGTTAGCGCAGCGATAATAAGATGGTGAGCCGGCCATCATCTCATCAAGCCGCCAATCAGATT
>JABMNS010000307.1 GCA_013204445.1 Sphingomonadales bacterium | reverse complement strand
TTCATAGGCAATGCAGATGGCTTTAGACTTGACCAGGTCAATGGTTTGTTTGCGATCGGGGGCAAGGTGGAGATAGGTGAACAAGATCTGGCCTTCGCGCAGCATGGCGCGCTCGGCCGGCTGCGGCTCCTTGACCTTGACCACCATTTCGCATTTTTCGAATATTTCGGCAGCGGCAGCAGCGATCGTGGCTCCGGCGTCGAGATACTCCGCATCTTCCGCGCCGATGCCAAGTCCGGCGCCGGACTCGACCAGCACGTCATGGCCGTGGGCAATCAATTCGCGGACCGATTCGGGGGTCAGGCCGACCCTATATTCATGATTTTTGATTTCTCTGGGGGTTCCAACGCGCATGGGGAGGCTCCTGTTCTATTCAGTCTATAGGATTTGCATTACCAGCAAATGACGGTCCGTGCGAGATGCCTTGTAATATTATTACGCTATCTTGAAACTTTCCTAATCGGGGGCGCTATTGTACAAATATTGCCATAAACAGCATTGGCTTCGATATATTGCAGTAGCGCGCGACTATAGCTCGCGAGATATTCGTAAGCCGGCTGTTCGGCGAGCGGCAGTTCGCTGGCCAGCCGGATCGAGCGAATCGGGATATGCTGCGATTTATCGGCGTAAAAGCCGCCCGGCGCGGTCCCAGGTGACAGATTCTGCAGATGTTCCAGCCCGTCGATCACCCGTCCGGCCATGCCGAAGCTGGTATCGAGGCTGCGCGCCGCTTCGCCGGTAATCACCGACATTTCCGCGCCGCTGCCGCTATCGGGCGGGTCATAATGGGCGGGCGACAGCGATCCCCGGCAGGTCAGCGGGTAGGCTTTGCCCTCTTTGTCACTGCCAATCGGCCAGCCGCCGCCAAAACCGACTTTCGCGCCATAGCTTTCATAGATGATCTTCATCAGTGGCTGGATGTCAGTGCCCTGATATTGATTGCTATAGTCGACCGCTGCCTTGAGCGCCGCCATATCGGTGTCGCGTTTGGCACCCAGTGCGGCGTTATAATATTCGCTCTCCGGCACGGACTCGAGCCCCTTGGGCAGCGTCTTGGCATCGGGATTGCCGCCGAACTGGGTGACGAAATCCTTGGCGACGCGGTAGATCTTGGTGCCATCCCACCAGCGTGTTCCCGCCAGCTTGCGGACATTGCGTACATGGCCGCCGGACAGGCTGGCGGGGAGCATCTGGATCACCGCCTGGCGCTTGGTGCCATCGGTTGCATCGGGCAGGGCCAAGATCATCAGATCGCTGACCGGGATCGGCAGCCAGTGGTCGGCGGGGGCGGCAGCGAGGACCTCCGCCGGGGTTGGGGCGGCTTTTTCCGGAATGACGTCCTGGGCGAGAATGGGCGTGCTGAAGGTACAAAGCATCAGTGCCCCGGCGAAGGCCGGGGTCGATCTCCAAAACGTCCAACTAGACGCAATCGCATGAGATGAACTCCTGCCTACGCAGGAGAACAAAGCTGCGATTATCCAGCGGCTTACCGTCACTCCCGCTTCACCCGCCGCACCGGCACCGGAATATTGCAGACATCCGCTCCGCCTGCAGGCACAATGAAAAACGGATCGCGGCGATTGGTCCGGGCATCGGCATATTTGGCGAATGTTGTGCCGCCGGTATCTAGATATTCGAAACGCGGCTGTTCCGATGGGGCCAACCCGCTCCAAAGCCTGTTCCAGAACTATAATTGTCGAACAAATCGGGATATTCCGCGTCACTAAGATCAAGAACGTGTTCTCTAATCAAGGGAGTGAAGTCATTGGTTTGATAATCACTCTCCGGTACCGTCTCCAAACCCTCCGGCAAAGCCTTCTGCTCTGTCTCGCCCGATTCCGGATTATCGTAACCGGCATCGCCCCATTGCACGACATAATTGTCCTGCACCCGGTTGATGCTGGTGCCATCCCACCAGCGCGCGGCGGCCAGCTTGCTGATATTGCGAATCCAGCCTTGGGAAAATGGTTCCGGCATCAGCTGGATGATTACCCGGCGCGCGGTGCCTTCGGCATCGGGAGCGAGGTCCATCATCAGCAGATCGCTCGGCGCGATGGCCACCCATTCCTCTGGCGTGGCCTGTTCGACGATCGCATTGGGGCTGGGGAATCCGGGTTTCTCGCTTTCCTGGGCGGTCACGGGAACCGCAATGGCGAGCGCCGCGAGCGATGCGATGGAGATTAATCTGTTCATATAGATGTCCCGCTTTTTGCCGTTAGTGTTGAGCCTGTCGAACCACGCGTCTCGGACGAGAAGTGTCTTTGAACTTCGTTTGTCCTTCGGGTCAATAAGCTCAGGACTAACAGATCATATTTACAACATTCCGTTATCCACCATCCTAACCTGACACTATCACTTGCGAAAGCGCGAATCCCGCACTAGGGAAACGGCGCTGTCTGATATTCGACCAGATTTACGGGTCAGACAATATTTGCGGAGACGTGGCAGAGTGGTCGATCGCGCACGCTTGGAAAGCGTGTATAGGGCAACCTATCGAGGGTTC
>JABMNS010000306.1 GCA_013204445.1 Sphingomonadales bacterium | reverse complement strand
CCGGTTAGTGGTTCAGTCCTTATAATTTCGTCATCCTGAACTTGGTTCAGAATTCTGTCTCCGGACCGAACTGCCTGTGATCGCTGGGCGATGGATACTGAAACAAGTTCAGCATGACGAGTGTTGCCTATTCTGGAAAACGCTACTAGGTTCTCTTTTCGTTCCTATCGGAAAGTGAGTTAATTTGGACCCGATCATTGTCATTTTCGCTATCGTCGTCGCTCTTCTGGGCGGTCTGGCGCTGGGCTGGTTTATTGGCGGCAAGCCGGCCAAGGATGCTGCTCAGGCGACCAGAGATGCTGTCCAAGCGGCCAAAGATGCCGCTCAGGCGACCGATGCGCTGCGTATCACGCTGGATGGCGTGCGCGATGAGCGCGATGCGGCGAAGACCGAACTGGCGGCGCTGCAGGCCGACGCCCGCAATCACGACAAGCAGATGCAGCAGCTGATCGAAGCGAAAGAGGCGCTGTCGGCGCAATTTTCTGAGATCGGTGCCAAAATGCTGGAGACCGCGCAGCGGCAATTTCTCGAGCGGGCCGATCAGCGCTTTGATCAGGCCAATGAAAAAGGTGGCGAGAAAATCGCCAAGCTGTTGCAGCCGGTCCACGAACGTCTGGCGACTTACGAAGCCTCGATCAACAAGATCGAGAAGGAACGGACCGAATCCTATGCCGGGATCACCGCGACTATCGAACAGGTCAGGCAGGGGCAGGACAGGGTGCAGCAGGAAGCCGCCCGGCTGGTCAATAGTCTCCGCAACGCGCCAAAATCGCGCGGCCGCTGGGGCGAGCAGCAGCTCAAGAATGTCCTCGAAACCTGCGGGCTGTCCGAGCATACCGATTTTGTCACCGAACAGAGCATCGATACCGATGAAGGGCGTCTGCGCCCCGATGCGGTGATCAATGTGCCGGGCGGGCGCAAGCTGGTGATCGATGCCAAGGTGTCGCTCAACGACTATCAGGATGCATTTGAAGCGGATGATGAAGATGCGCGCGTCTTTGCCATGGCGCGTCACTGCAACAGCATGAAGGCGCATATCGATGGTCTGTCGAAGAAAGCCTATTGGGACCAGTTCGAGGACGCGCCGGATTATGTGATCATGTTTGTCCCCGGCGAGCATTTTCTCGCCGCCGCACTGGAGCATGAACCGACCTTGTGGGATCATGCGTTCGAGAAAAAAGTGCTGCTGGCGACGCCGACCAATCTGGTGGCGATTGCGCGGACCGTGGCTGGTGTCTGGCGTCAGGAAAAAATGGCAGCGGAAGCCAAGCAGATCGGCCAGTTGGGCAAGGAAATGTATGACCGTCTCGCGGTTGCCGGAGAACATCTGAAACGCATGGGTTCCGGACTCGGTAGCGCAGTCGGCAATTATAACAAATTTGTCGGCAGCTTCGAGCGCAACATCATGGCGACCGGACGCAAATTTGCCGAGCTGCAGATCGAAACCGGCAAGAAGGATCTCGATCCCGTGCCCGAAATCGAGGCGCTCCCTCGCTATAGTGACGCGGTGACCGAAAAGCGGATCGAAGATGATCGCGAGATCAAGGACGAAGCAGCAGAATAGGACCTAGGCCGGGCCATCCGGTCCTTCGGTAAAGCTGCCGCCGCAGCCGTTCAGTGTGCCGCTGTCGCTCGCTTCTACCTTGACCGTATCGGCATAGGTGCGATCGCTCATGCGATCGCTGCATTCTTCGCCGCTGGTGATGTAGACGTTGATATTATCGGTGCCGGAAAAGCCTCTGAGCTCCCAGCCTGTATCGGTTTTCTTTGTCCGGTCAATCGGCAGCGTGAAGTCCTTGCCATTTTGCGAAGTGAAGGCGATTTTCTCGTCCTTGATGTCGACGGCCCAGCCTGGCTCGGCGCCGATGGCGCTATAGTCGCCCAGTTTCTCCGCGACGACTGTTTCTTCCGCCGGCGTCCCGCAGGCGGTGAGCGTCAGCGCGGCAAGCGATGACAATATTATTGTTTTTTTCATGATGAACCCCTCCGTCCTCAAGCTAACATAGGGAGGGCAGAAACGCCAAACTATCTCTGGCGGCTCTGGTTCAACACTTCATAGCCCATGACCGAGGTCGCCACGGCGGCGTTGAGACTGTCGGCCTTGCCCATCATTGGCATTTTGACCAGCGTATCGCAGGCCGCTTCATAATCGTCCGGCAATCCCTTAGCTTCGTTGCCAATCAGCAGAAAGGTCGGTGGCTTGTAGCGGACCGATTGATAGTCCGTTTCGGTGTTCAGGCTGGTGCCAACCAGTTCGCCCGGCCCGCTGCGCAGCCAGGCGAGAAATTCCGGCCAGCGGGTCTGGACGATATGCTGGGTGAAGATCGCGCCCATGCTGGCACGCACCGCCTCGACCGAAAAGGGATCGACGCAATCGTCGATCAGGATCAGGCCGCCGGCGCCAACTGCATCGCCGGTCCGCAATATCGTGCCGAGGTTGCCGGGATCGCGGAGCGCCTGGGCGACCAGCCAGATATTGGACTCGGATCGATCCAGTTCTTCCAGCGGGACCGGATGATCCTGGTAAATGCCGATGATCGACTGCGGGTTGGATTTGCCGGAGAGTTTGGCGATGATCGCTTCGCTGGTCTCGATGACGTCGCCACCGGCGGCGACCGTCGCGGCTTCGATTTTTTGGGCGAGCGGATGCAGGTCTGTATCTTCTACAACGACCAATATTCGGGGGGTTTTGCCGCTGTCCAGCGCCTCCGTCAAAATCCGGAGCCCTTCTGCAAGAAACAGGCCTTCGCGTTTGCGATGCTTTTTCTCACGCAGGCTCCTGAGCCGCTTTATCGTTGGATTGGAAAAGCCAGTAATCTGGTGGCGCATGGGCTCAGTCTTCGCCGAAGCCGTCGACTACCAGGCCCGTCAGTTTTTCGAGCGCGCTCTCCGCATGATCGCCGGAAACGATGATCTCGACACTGTCGCCCTTGGCGGCGCCCAGCATCATCAGGCCCATGATCGAAGTCCCGGTCACCTCGGTGCCGTCTTTCGCTACCCTGACGTCGAGATCGTCGGGCAATTTGCTGACATAGGTCACGAATTTGGCGCTAGCGCGGGCGTGCAGCCCCCGGCTGTTGGTAATCTCGACGGTTTTGCGAAATTCGTTCACGCGTCGCTTCCCAATATTTCGGAAGCGACGCTGATATATTTCTTACCGGCTTCCTTGGCCGCGGCGATGGCAGACACGACATCCATGGATTTGCGCGCACCGTCTAGGCGGATGAGCATCGGCAGATTCACGCCAGCGATGACTTCGACCTTGCCTTTTTCCATCAAGGAAATGGCCAGATTGGAGGGCGTGCCGCCGAACAGGTCGGTCAAAATGATTACCCCGTCGCCGGAATCTACCTTCGCGATGCAATCCGCGATTTCCTTGCGGCGTTCCTCCATATCGTCACGCGCACCGATCCCGATCGCGGCGATCGACTTTTGCGCGCCGACGACATGTTCCATGGCAATGACAAACTCAGTTGCGAGATGCCCGTGTGTGACGAGAACCAATCCAATCATGTCGATTAAATTCCCCTGTTCCCGTTTAATTTTTGCATAGATTCCAGCGCTTCCATTGGCCTTGAAGCCAAGTTGCGATGAAGGACATTGGGGGAAAAGCCAACAGCACGCAAGTCTTTGCTCAGACGCTCGGCGACATGGACGGATCTGTGGCGCCCACCAGTGCAGCCGATGCCGATATTCACGTAGGCCTTGCCGGCGTCCTGATAGCGCGGAAGCACGAATTTAAGCATGTCGACAATTTTGTCAATCGCCTCAGAATAGGACGGGTCCTTGCGGATATATTCTGCCACCTCTGGGTCGAGTCCGGTCTTCAGCTTGAGTTTCGGATCCCAGAACGGATTGGTCAGGAAACGGACGTCGAACAAAAGGTCGATATTATTGGGAAGGCCTCGGGAAAAGCCGAAGCTGGTGAGCGTGATCGTCGTGACCAGGTCCTTGTCGATCGTGAATTGTTCCCGGATTTCGCGCTGCAGGTCGTTGGCGGACAGGTCTGTGGTGTCGATCACATGATCGGCCCAGCGGCGGAACGAAGTGAGCATAGTCCGTTCGAGCGCTATGCCCTGTTTGGCCGGCCGATCCAGAGCCAGCGGATGCCGTCGCCTAGTTTCGCTATAGCGCCGTTCCAGTTCGCCACCGGAACAATCCAGATAAAGTGAAGAAATCTGATAATCCTGCTCCGCTTGTAAGCTCTTGACGCTTTTGATCAGCTTGTCCGGCTCAAATCCTCTGGTCCGGCTATCGAAACCAAGCGCCAGCGGCGGATCTCTATCACTGCGGGAGCTCGATGGCGGTGTTTTCAGCAAGCGTTCCACCAGCCGAAACGGAAAATTGTCGATCGTTTCCCAGCCGATATCTTCCAGCGTTTTCAAGGCTGTTGATTTGCCTGCCCCAGACAGGCCGGTGACCAACAGGACCGGTTTGACAAGTTTTTCGCTCATGATTCTATCGCGCCCTGCATTATCCGTTGCAAGGCCCATTCCGCCTTGATTGCTGCGCTCATTTCCATAGCATCCAATGAACAGGATGGAACCTTTATTCCCAGTAAAAGCATTACCTGCCGGTCCATTGGGAAACGGTCCGGATGTTGTTTCAAGTTAATGACCAATTTTAGCTCCATTCCCGAGATATGGTGGCGCTCCAATATGCCAAGCGAGCGAATTTCCAATTTGCCGGCGAGACTGGCTGGCGGGCTGAGCAACAAAACTTGCCTTTTGCGCCTGATATCGACTTGGTCATCACTGATCAGCGTTGCGCCCCGGTCGATCAAACGCAAAGCCAGGTCGGACTTGCCGGACCCGGATTTTCCAAAAATCAAAAGGCCTGAACCAGAAATCGCGACGGCGGTTGCGTGCATGGTTGTCCGATCGCCGCCGCCTGTGGTCGTCATCCCAAGGCCTTTGGCAGACGAATTTCAAAGCAGGCTCCCGATTGCCCGCCGGGCCGGTTCAAAATTCGGATCGTGCCCTGATGGCCTTCGACGATGGTCTTTGCGATTGCCAGCCCCAGCCCGCTATGCTTTCCGAAAGCTTCGCCATCGGGCCGGTCAGAGTGGAAGCGCTGGAAAACCTGTTCCCGCTGTTCCGGGAGAACGCCGGGCCCCTGATCCGCGACATGGATAACAATTTCATCCCCATCCGGGGTTGCCAATATTTCCACCAGACCGCCATCGGGCGAAAAAGAGACGGCATTGTCAAGCAGATTGCTGAACACACGTTCGAGCCGGCCGCCGTCGCCCATCACTTTAGCAACATCTTTTGCTGGCCTTGCGAAGGCAATATGCACACCCAGATTGGATGCCCGTTGTTCGCGAACCGCGAGCAACTGCTCCAGCATCTTGCCGATATCAATGGGTTCGAACTTGGCCCGGGCCAGTTCGGCATCGACTCGCGAAGCATCGGAGATATCGTTGATCAACCGATCAATGCGGCGTACATCGTCATTGGCCACGTCCAGAAGCTGTTTCTGCAAAACCGGATCATCGACCCGTTCCAGCCCTTCCAGGGCAGACCGCAGTGACGCGAGGGGGTTCTTTATTTCATGGCTGACATCGGCGGCGAATGCTTCCGTCGCGTTAATCCGATCACGCAAGGCTGTGCTCATGTCGGATAGTGCGCGGCTCAATTGACCGATTTCGTCCCGCCGGCCCGGCATTCGGGGAATCACGATTTCGTTCGATCGTCCCATGCGGACCCGCAAGGCGGCGCGGGCTAGTTTTCTGATCGGTCGGACAATGGTGCGGGCCAGAAAAAGAGAGAGTAATATCGAAACCGCTGCGGCAACCAATATCACGATCAGTACACTGGATCGTTCCGCTCTGACAATCCGCGTGATATCGCGGGCGTTTGAGGTCAGCAGGACAGAGCCAGTGCCATTGGGAAGCGATTTTCCAGCGGTAATAACCGGCGAACGATCCGGCGCCAGGCTGACGGAGCTGACCGCTCGCGATGCGTTTTGGGCAGCGACAAGTTCGGGCCATTCAGCCGCGACGTCATTGGCTGGTTCGCTGAAATTCGGGATCGGCGCGCTGAAGACGAAACTTTCGATGGTTCGGTCCAATAT
>JABMNS010000032.1 GCA_013204445.1 Sphingomonadales bacterium | reverse complement strand
TATCCCAATCAGGCCAAGGTCATCATCGTCACCGATGTGAAGCGCGGCGACATGGCGGGACTGGCGGGCGCCTATGCCCAGCTGATCGAAGCATCGGGCGGCGGCACACTTGGCCTGTTCACCGCCATAAGACGCCTGCGCACCGTCTATGCCCGGATCGCCGACCGGATGGCGCAAAGCGGGCTACCGATCTATGCCCAGCATGTCGACCCGATCGATACCGGCACCTTGGTCGATATTTTCCGTGATGACCCCAAGGCCAGCCTGCTCGGCACCGATGCCCTGCGCGATGGCGTCGATGTACCCGGCCAAAGCCTGCGGCTAGTAATCATGGAATCGGTCCCGTGGCCGCGCCCCAATATTCTCCACCGCGCCCGGCGGCTGGCGGGTGGCGGGAGCGCCTATGACGACCGGATCATTCGCGCCAGACTGGCGCAGGCTTTTGGCCGGATCATCCGGCGCGCCGATGACCATGGCCATTTTGTCATCCTCTCATCGGCCTTCCCCACGCGTTTACTAACCGCCTTTCCCGAAGGTACGCCAATCGAACGCATGTCGCTTGCACAAGCACTGGCGGAGATTAGCGCAGCCAAATCCGAAATGACCCAATCCGGTCTTCCAACTGAAACAAGTTTGATGCATGATAATCCGCAATGAAAAAGCTCACACTCCTGCGCCACGCCAAATCCAGCTGGGATGATCCGGTCGATCGTGATTTTGATCGTCCGCTCAACAAGAAGGGCAAGCGCGCGGCAGCGGTGATGGGCCGCTTCATCCAACGCAATGGACTGAGCTTCGATCAAATACTTGCCTCCCCCGCCGTGCGGGTAATCGAGACATTGAAAAATGTTGAGGAAGCCAGTGGTCTGGCGATGGAACCGACCTGGGACCGCAAAATCTACCTGGCCTCTTCGGCCACTCTGCTCGACGTATTGCGCGCTGGCAGTGCCGACGCAGACCATATTCTGATGGTCGGCCATAATCCAGGACTAGAGGACCTGATCTTCGATCTTGTCCCCGATGACGGCACCTCCCCAGCACGCGATCAGGTTGAAACCAAATATCCGACTGCCACGCTGGCCGAGATGACGCTGACTATCGATAGCTGGACGGATATCACCGAAAAATGCGGCACGCTCGACCGCTTCACCCGGCCGCGTGATCTTGATCCGGAGCTGGGGCCAAATTACGATTAGACCAGCTTTGCCTAATCATGTTCCGAAATTATCCCCCCATATTCCCTCCACATTTCATTGATGATCCAAAGATAGAAAAATCCTTCCCGGTCAGTTCGCGGGTTCAGGCAATGGAAATGTCCTAGTGCATAGTGATAGTATCTGAACCTGTTTCGGCTACCGTATCGCGGATCTTGATAATCGCTAACGCCTAGTCGGAGCCACTGGCACAAGGATGACGGCTATCGTCAATTTTTCAGCCCGCGCAATATTAGGTCTGTTGGCAGCGGGATCGCTAATGATCGCAGCGCCGGTAAAATCTGAAGAAATGAATGGTACCGCCGACGCAGTCGAGCGATGGTCGGTTTTGATCACTTATGGTGAAGACGATTGTCCGGAATCGACCGAAGGTGAAATCGTTGTTTGCGCGCACCAGCCCGAAGCCGAAAGATACCGGATACCAAAGGCGGTGCGGGGAAAAGACAAAGAAGACGAAGCGCAATATGCCATGTCATGGTCAGCGCAATTCCAGAACCATGAAGATGACGCACGGCTGGGTCGACCCAATAGCTGCTCGGCCGCTGGCACCAGCGGCTTTGCGGGATGTCAGGCGGCATTTTTACGAGACTGGTTCGCACAACGCAAATAGCTAGTCCTGAAGAATGAATGATCATAGTGAGACGCACCGGGCGCTCAATACCGACCAGACTATGCCTCGCTAAGCGCATGAGTTAACTGGTCGCGGATCGATTTCAGTTCTGCCAACATCAGACTATTATCTTCATGCGTTTTTGCAACCAATGGCAGTAATTGCGGTGCATCCTCGACCATCTCAGGTCCCCTGCGCCGAGCAGCCAGAAATTTGCGGGCACCCTTGATTGTATAACCTTCTTCGTTGAGCAGGCGATTGATCATCTTGACCATCTCGACATCTTCGGGGCGATAATGGCGCCGTGCACCAGCGCGCTTAAGCGGAGTCAGCATCGCGAACTGGTCTTCCCAGTAGCGCAAAATATGAGGTTTGATGCTAAGCTCTTTCGACAGCTCTCCGATGGTCCGGAAAGCCCCTTCTTCCTTGGTCATGCTCTACTCTCCAGGTTCGCCGGATCCATTAACCTGCGGCGATAATCCTATCACGCATCGTCTGACTGGCACGGAAGGTCAAAACACGTCGCGGTGCGATCGGCACTTCAACGCCGGTCTTGGGATTGCGGCCGGTACGTTCTCCCTTGTCGCGCAAGACGAAGGTCCCGAATCCCGAAATTTTGACATTTTCGCCATCGACCAGCGCCTCGATCATATGGTCCAGAATCGATTCCACCATTACCGCGCTATCGGCACGCGAAAGCCCCACTTGCCGGTTCATCGTATCAGCAAGATCGGCACGGGTCAGGGTGTTGGTATAGCTCATCACAATATCTTTCACTGAGAGATTGAAAAACCAACAAAAGCTATAAATCAAATCTATGCTTTTGTAAATGTCGATAGAAAACTTACCAGTGGATTTCAGCCGATTAGCTCGATAAGCGGAAGGAATGAACAATAAACATCCTAAACCTGTCGCCCTTTCCGAACTACTCGATCAATGCGGGCGCGGCGGTCCTGACAATCCCGTCGTCCTGCCCCAAAGCTGGACGCAAGGTCGCACCGCCTTCGGCGGCTTTTCCGGCGCGCTTGCCTATCATGCCGCCAGCCATATCGAAGCTGACTTGCCGCCCCTGCGATCGGCACAAATTGCGTTCACTGGCCCGCTGTTCGGGACATTGACTGCGGGAACCGCCATGTTGCGCCGCGGCAAGAATACCGCTTTTGTGCAGTCGCAGATTTTTGGCGACAAGGGCCTTGGGCTCCATTGCAATTTCATTTTTGCCGCGCCCCGTGCCACCGCAGTGAAGACATTCGATATTGACGCACCGGATTTTCCTCCACTTCCCGGCGCGGCCGACCTGCACAGCGGCCCGCCGCAGTTTTTTACCTCGAACATGGAATATGTCGGCAAGCGAATCGACACCAGCACCAAGACCAACCGCCTGACCCGCTGGATACGGCTGAAACAGCGGGCCGGCCTTGACCCGATGGCAGAGATCCTCTGCATGTGCGACAGCCTGCCGCCTTCGGTCATGGGACTGCTCGACCAGAATGCGATGGTCAGCTCGATGAACTGGCAGATCAATATCACCGCCGAAGAGCTCGCGACACAGGACGGCTGGTGGCTGATCGATTCCCACACCCACCATGCTGATCATGGTGCGAGCAGCCAATATATGAGCATTTGGAACAGCCGCCGCGAATTGATCGCGACCGCGATGCAAAGCGTGGCTTATTACGCCTGATGGAACCGGGTACGAAAAACCGGCACAAACCCAGTCTCGCCGTCATCGGTACGGGTGTTGCCGGTCTGTCTGCCGCCTATTTGCTGAAGGACAAATATCGGGTTACGGTTTTTGAAAGCCAGGCGCGTGCCGGCATGGGCGCGTATAGTGTTGACTATGCCAGCAATGGCATCACCCGCCGGATCGACATCCCGCTGCGAATTTTCTGCCGCGGCTATTATGACAATCTGTTCGCGCTCTATAATCATATTGGCGTCAAGATAGTGACCAGCGACCATAGCGGGATATTCTCCGATGAGGCGGGCCGTGTCATCCTGCATTATGGCAATGCTCGTTGGGGGATGTCGCAAATCTCCTATCTTAAAGGGCGCAGCTGGCTGAGCCCTGCAGCCTGGAGTATCGGCCTGCAGAGCCGGCGATTTTTTGCCCGCGCAAAGCGGGATATCCGCCGGACAGATCTGGCCGACTTGTGCTTCGGCGAATATTTGCAGCAATCCGGTACGGGCCAGGACTTTGTCGATACCATCCTGTTGCCAATGATGTCCGTGACCTGCACCTGCGACTATCAGGCCGTGCGCAACTATCCGGCCGATATCATGCTGGAATATCTGACCTGCGGCATCCACGAGATCGGCATCATGAGCGCCGCGAAAGGTGTGGATGATATCGTACCGCGCATGCTAGTCGATATCGAGCTCAGGACGAATAGTCCGGTTGCGATCATTGAACCAGCCGGACAGCAGCTTCGGGTAGCAACAAAGGCGGGCGCAGATCAAAGCTTTGATCAGGTTGTGGTCGCCGCCCAGGCGCAACAGGCGGCGGCCATGATATCCGGGTTTGACGACCGTCGAGCTTTGCTCAACCGTATTCCTTTCGAACGGTCCAGCATGAGCGTTCACACCGATGAGGAAATCCTGCCGGCGCCGACGAAAGGCCTTTCCCCGGTCAGCTACCATGTCCCAAGTGGCAGCCGCCGCGCCGAAGTATCCGTCGACCTGACTAAGGGGATTGCCCGCCTGTCCGGCCAGGAAACTATATTCCAGACTTGGAACCCGATACGCAGAATCGCCCCCAACCGGGAACTAGCCAGAGTCGATTTCACCCGGCCGACGGTGACGCGGGACAGCCGCAAGGCGGTCATCGCTCTGCGCGAAAGCCAAAATCAACCCGGCAACAGGCTATGGCTATGCGGCTCCTATATGGCGGAAAAAATCCCCCTGCTCGAGGCGGCGGTCGATTCTTCGGTGGCGGTGGCGGAACAACTGGGTGCCGCCATACCCTGGAAAGCCAGCGCCGCCGCTGCGGTCTGAGCAATGTCCGAATTCCACGATCTGGCAGAACTGGCGCTCAATCGTGAAGGAGAATCCTGGGGCAATCTGGGATATTGGCAAATAGCGACGGACTATTCGGACGCTTGCCGGGCCCTCGCACTGTTGCTCGGGAAACAGGCCGGGCTGGATCGTCAGTCGGTAGTTTTCGACGCCGGCTTTGGGTGCGGCGACCAGTTGCTCCTCTGGCTGCAGCATTTTCGCGTGGCCCAGGTTCAGGGTGCCAATCTATCTTATAGCCAGACCAGCTATGCCACAGCCAAGCTGGCAAATGCCGGCTTCCCGGCCGCCGCCAATGCTATCGTGCGGGCAGATATCAACGATCCCGAAGTCTGGAATGCCGCCGTGGAGAGGTCCAGCCATGTCTTGGCGCTAGATTGCGCCTATCATTTCCCCAACCGAGTGGAATTTTTCGCGCTGGCGCGAAAGCATCTTGCGCCGGCGGGTCGGCTGGCGCTGACCGACTTCATGCTTTCGGATCAGCACCGAATAGGCTCCTTCGCGCATCGGCTCCTGCGCTGGATGCTGAAACGCTCGCATATCGAGGAGGCCAATATCGTGCGCCGGGAAATATATCTGCGCCAGCTGCAGGAAACTGGCTTCAGTGATATCCGCATCATCGATATCAGCGAGCATGTCATGCCCGGCTTCGCGCGCGCTATCCAAAAGCTTTGTCAAAAAAATCCCTCTGCTGATGTTGGCAAAAGAATAGGCTGGTCGGGACTAATCAAATATAGGCTGACCAGCCGATTTCTGGAATGGGCCTATCGCCGTTCGATTTTGCGCTATTGCGTCATCAGCGCGACGAAACTGGACTGAATCCGCCATCCGGCGGTTCGGATTAAAATTTTCAAGCAATGGCTTGCGAAACTCTATCCTGCCAGCCATCCTGCCTGACAATAGCAAGCGGCAATGGCTGGCAGAAACAGCATCAGAACCGGACTTGGCTGGATGAAAGGAAGACAGCGCTATGAGCGAAGATGATCTGCTCGAAAATTATCGCCGGGCTTATAATGTAAAAGTCGGCTTTGGCCAGCGGCCTGCCCTGATCCTGATCGACTTTTGTCAGGGCTATTTCGATCCCGGTTGCGACCTTTATTCCGATGTGGAGGATGCGCTGTCCTCTGCCTTGCGTATACGGGATGCAGCCCGACTGGCCAAAATACCCGTGATCCTGACCAATATATCCTATCATCCCAGCGGCATTAATGGTGGCCGCTTCTTCGAAAAAGCCGCGCCGTTGCGCTATTTCATCGAAGGTAATCCCATGGCTGCCTTTGCTAGGGGGCTGGAACCAGAAGAAGGCGAGCTGGTGATTACCAAACAATATCCCAGCGCCTTTTTCGGCACGTCGCTTGCCTCTACCCTCACTGCAATGGGCATTGACAGCGTGCTTCTGACCGGGCTGACCACCAGCGGCTGTGTGCGGGCAAGCTGCGTCGATGCGATGTCGCATGGCTTTCGCACAGCCGTTGTCGCCGATGCGTGCGGCGACCGGCATGAGGCGCCCCATCAAGCCAATCTATTTGATATGAACGCGAAATATGCAGACGTCGTCAGCGAGGAAGAGGCAATGGACTTCCTTCAGCGGCTGCAGAACAAGCACGCTGCGCAGGATGGTTGATTTGCGCTAAGTTAAAATATTTCCAGCCGAACGCCCCAAGACGTTGTGGCGGCAAGGCATCTGACGATTGCCATAGATTACTCGTGGGAAATCGATATAGATTTGCAAGTCGGCGGCACAGAATGCCTCCATTGTCCGAAGCGCCCACTATAGGCTCGTTCCAAGGACCCCTTACTTGCGGATCCTGATATTCGTAGCAGTCCTCGGTTGGGATGCCCAGAGACTTAGTGGGTCAGTTGATCGCTTAATGCAAATTATGAATACGGACATTAGGATGCGATCTTCAGGGCGCACGATCGTTGCGGATGCACAGTACTATAAAGACACGTTGAGTGGGCGATGGTCATATCGCCCAAAATTCACTCTTTGTTCCTCTACCAAATACTCACCTACCCCCATCGCATCAGTTCATTTGCATCAGAACAAATCAATAACGATCGATAATTTCGTAGTCTGGTCAATACTTGGGATCGGCGGAATTGGCGATGTGCGATCAATGCTGATTTCAGCGCTGACTTGTTCAACGTTCGTGAGCGCACCGACAGCGCCAAGGCTCGACTTGATGTCGCTACCTGCCAACTGTAAAACTGGGTCCTGGCTGTCTGCAAAGTCTTCAGGCACCTTCTCAGGCTTTGAACCCACGGGAGAGGGCGGCGTCGCGATAATCGGCTCGAGTGCCACCACCACAGGCGGAGCGCCGACATTAACGCCACCTGCGGGTGCTGGTTTTCCACCACTCCCGCTAGGCGATCCACCCTGCGCAGGCGGAGCAGATCCGCCCTCAGGGCCAGCAGACGCAGGCCCGTCTGGCGCAGGGCCCTCACCGCCCTGCGCTGGCTCTTCACCACCAGGCCCCTCTGGGTCAGCACCTTTGGACTCAGGTTCTTTGCCGGTGGGCTCTTCGCTTACTGGTTCTTTGCCGGCGGGTTCTTTGCCTGCTGGCTCTTCGCCTACTGGTTCTTTGCCGGCGGGTTCTTTTGCAGCCGGCTCTGGGCCTGCAGGATCCTTGCTCGCGGGTTCCGAGCCAGAAGATTTAGTGCCGGCAGGTTCAGGAGCCGGAGCTGGAGCTGGAGCCGGAGCTGGAG
>JABMNS010000305.1 GCA_013204445.1 Sphingomonadales bacterium | reverse complement strand
TATTTCCCCGGCATCATTGCTGGCGACACGGTGCTGGCACTGGCGGTTGACGAGGGCGCGAAGCATCGTCCGGACCAGATTAGCATGGCTGCTACCCGAGAAGGCAATGGTTTCAAGCTCGATGGCAAAAAGCAATTTGTCGTGCAGGGCGGCTCGGCCGACATGCTGATCGTTGCCGCGCGCACGAGTGGGGCGGCCGGCGATGCCAAGGGCCTGACTCTGTTTGCTGTTGATGCCAGGGCCAACGGCCTTTCCAGCAACAGTGCCCGGCTGGTCGACAGCGCGATGGCAGCGCATCTCCAGTTTGATGGCGTGATTGTCGATGCCGACGCGGTGATTGGCGAGGTCGACGATGGCGACACGGTGCTTCGGCGCATGTTGAATGCGGGCCGTTCTGGCGCTGCTGCCGAAACGCTGGGCGTGGGTGCCGGTGCGATGGATATCACCGTCGACTATATAAAGGGCCGCAGCCAGTTCGGCACGCTGATCGGTTCGTTCCAGGCGCTGCAGCATCGCATTTCCCATCTCTACAGCGAGATGGAAATCGCGCGGGCAACCGTTTTGAAAGCGCAGCAAATGCTGGATGAAGGCTCGTCCAAGGCCGAGCTGATGGTGTCGGTCGCCAAGGCCAAGTCGGGCAAGGCAACCGCGCTTTCGGTCAAGGAAGGCGTCCAGATGCACGGCGGCGTTGGCATGACCGACGAATATGACATCGGCCTCTATATGAAGCGCGACCGCGCGTTGCAGGAATTCATGGGTGATGTGAATTATCACACCAATCTCGTTGCCGAAATGCACGGCTATTAAAGGAACGTACTGATGGACTTTAACAAGATTTTCTCGCTCGAGGGCCGTGTCGCTCTGGTAACCGGCGGCCAGCGCGGAATCGGTGCGATGATCACCGAAGGATTTTTGGCACAGGGTGCGAAAGTCTATATCTCTGGCCGCAAGGCGGATCAGGGCGAAGCCGCGGCTGCCGAATTTGGCGATAAATGCATCTATATTCAGGGCGATATTTCCACCTATGAAGGTTGCAAGGCGCTGGCGGCAGAAATTGCGTCCCGCGAAGAGAAACTCGACATTCTTGTGAACAACGCTGGCGTGGCATGGGGCGAGGAATATCTCTCTTTCCCGGAAGTCGGCTGGGACAAGGTCATGGATACCAATGTAAAGGGCCTGTTCTTCCTGACCCAGGCCCTGCATCCGCAATTGAAAGCGGCGGCCAGCTTCGAGCGCCCGGCCAAGGTCATCAACATCGCGTCGATTGACGGCATGAAGGTCAATCCGTGGGAAACCTACAGCTATCAGGCTTCCAAGGCCGCAGTCATCCACCTGACCCGCAAAATGGCATCCAAGCTGATTC
Source organism: Sphingomonadales bacterium (assembly GCA_013204445.1). Lineage (GTDB taxonomy): Bacteria > Pseudomonadota > Alphaproteobacteria > Sphingomonadales > Sphingomonadaceae > Parasphingorhabdus. The sequence continues at coordinate 1,776 of JABMNS010000305.1, read as the reverse complement.
AGGAAGATATCATCATGACCGGTATCGCGCCCGGTGCCTTTGCTTCTTCGATGAACAAGGCCGCCCGCGATCATGAAGGCGCGGTAGAAAAGGGCATCCCGGCGAAACGCATCGGTCGTCCCGAGGACATGGCCTCGGCGGCGGTGTTTCTGGCCAGCTCTGCCGGGGACTATGTTGTCGGTACGACCATTCCCGTTGATGGCGGCATCGTCAATGCGGCCAATCCCGGAGCGTCGATAGAACCCTGATCGCCTTTGCCGCTTGACGGCCAATGCTCCAAGCTGTATTAATCAGGCAATACAGCTTGGAGATTTTCCCATGAACCCAAAATATCTGATCTTGCTGGCGGCTCTGCCGCTTGCCCTGTCCGCTTGCAGCAAGTCTGAAGAGGACTCCTTCGATGGTTCGGGGGTGTCGATCGACTTTAGCGATGACGGCAAGCCCGATGCCGAAAAAATCAAGATCGGTGGCGGCGGGGACGACAGCAAATTCTCGATCAAGGCTGATGGCTTCTCGATGGAAGTCGATTTGCCGTCGATCACGCTCGACAGCGAAGATTTCGATATGAACAATGTCGACCTTTATCCGGGCAGCCAGATAACCAGCTTTGATATTGAAGATGCAAAAGGCGAGGGTGGCAAGGTGCAAATCAGTTTCAAGGCACCGGCAAGTGCCGACAAGCTGGCGGACTGGTATGCGGGGCAATTATCCGGCAAGAATTTTCAAGTCGCACGGGACGGCACCAGCCTGTCCGGCAAGACCGATGGGGGCGATCCTTTCTCGCTGGCGCTGACGGAAATATCCGCCCAGCAATCAAAAGGTGTGCTGGAGTTTTCCGAAAGCAAATAGACGCGGTGATCCAGCGCGGCCTATTGGTTAGCTGCCGTTCGTCCTGAGTCATCACACCACCTTGGTCATCCTGAACTTGTTTCAGGACCTCCATCGGCACTGCACAATCTCACGAGGTCCTGAAACAAGTTCAGGATGACGAGAGTTGGATGGTTCACTAATGCACTTATCCCGATCCGTCGGTACTGAGCTTGTCGAACAGCTTGTCCAACAACGGTTTGATTTTCCCTTCTCCCTCACGAGAGAGGGTGATCCGCCCGTTATAGCGACCGGTGCGCACCTCGGGATAATCGCCAGGCATCTTTGCGCCGATACCGGCTTCCCAGTTGCAAAACGTGCAACAGACTATTCTCCATTTTTAATTGAAACCTAATTCTCGTGCGACCATCTGGAGGCTATAAGTTACGCAGGAAAAGAGATGTTTGATCGGCGTTGAAATAAGGAGAAAATCCATGAGAACGCTTTTCAATATTGTCGCCGCCCTTTCCGTTAGCAGCATCATTCTGCTGTCGACGGTTCAGGTCTGAGGCAAAAAGTTACAATCCCGGCTGCCGCATCCTCCTCCCGATGGCGGCGCCGGGATTGGTCCAAAGGTCCGGTCCCTCCTCCATCCCCTCCCAAGAGCAGGGCCGGACCAGCGGACAAAATCCCGCAAACCCCGACCAGATCCGAAATTTATAGGTTATCCACCATATCAGCAGCAGTTTTCCACCGCTAAGTGGACTGCCTGTGGATAACTTCCGTTTTCCCACTTGGAGCGACTCGGATTAAAGAGTCATATCTAGGTCATCGGAAGGCAACCGGACGAACCAGCGACCAGTCAGCAATGACCCGCAGGACAGCCCGGAACCCGGAAGATGGTCGAGACGACCGGTTTGTTTTTCGCAAGAAAAGGAAATTGATCTCTGGATCGATGATCGGAGAAAG
>JABMNS010000394.1 GCA_013204445.1 Sphingomonadales bacterium | reverse complement strand
CAAAAATTATCATGGATAATTTAACAACTCCTCTTGTTCTTCCTCTAGTTGTTTTATTTGTTGCTTTAAATGTTTGTTTTCTAGTTGGTATTTTTCAGCTAGATTTTTTTGTTGTTTAACTTCCATATATAAGGCTTGAATTTCTTCTTGCTTGAAAGCGAGATCACGTTTTAATTCATTAATCTCGCTTATAAGTAAATCGTTATTCATATTTAAAATGGAATCTCATCGTCTATATCATTCATACCAATCGGTTGAGCATGATCTGGAGCGAATTGAGTTGCTTGTGGTGGTAAAGATTGACCAATAGGTTTCATACCATCTACATTCTGACCACCTTGATAAGGCTTAACCATGTAAAGAGTTACTACTTGCTCTGTATCTGCACCATATTTAGTTTCTTTAGCTTGTTGAATTTTAGAACCCCATTTAAGTTGATAACCAGCTTTAGCATAAGCCTGAACTTGTGCTGTGTTATACCACTCCATCACTTGACTAATGCCATATAATTTTTGCGTTAAGCTACACATAAATTTAGCTTTAGTTGATGAAGCACTATACTCATAACTAGGTGCTTTCTTTTGAGTTTCGTAGAGTTTGATAGTCAAGCCACAAAATGGCATTGAGTAACTTGATTTATTATTTGGATACATTTTTTTTTCCTTTTTTTAGTTTATTGTATTGTCTTACTGATTCATTAAATAGTAACTCGGATTTATGACAATGTAGTAATCCAAGAAATGCTTTAATGTGTTCTTTTTTATACAAGATTTGTCTAGCTTCAAAATCTGCATTATCTTTTGGTAGCCTAACAACATACATCTTATGTATTTTCTTGCCTGTTTGTTCCTCATAAGAAAGTTTGTAGGCATGAAGTTGGTGAATCATATTTACAAATATTCCTTTTGAAGTTTTTATATCTATAAGCCATAGTTTTTTTTCTGCATCTTCTGCTATCAAATCAACAGTTCCACAAAAACCTCTTTCGGAGTATAGAATTTTTTCAGACTCTATAAGTTTCAATTTATTTTTAGTCCAAAATCTTTTGAATTTATCAAAGCAACCTTTAACAACTGGGTTGTCAGGTTCAGTAAAGGGTTGGTTCTTAACCCATAACTCACAATATTTATGAACCATTGAACCAATAGATAATATGCCATCATTTTGTTTTCTAGCATTTGTTTTAGCATTAATAACTATGGAGTCTATTTTATCTAATGGAATACCTTGACGTTCCATCTCATCTTTTAAAGCATTTACTTGATTGCTTATTTTCCAATTCTCTAACATTGGACTAGCTAACTTACCAAGTATTGTACTTGTTCCAACTACATATTCGCTGTTATGAATATAGACGTGTTTTTCTTGATTGAACTCTACTTTATGTCCATGCTCTGTATTAACGATTGTCATTACTCTCTCCTTTATATTGTTTTTTGTTTTCTGATTTAGAAACACATACTCTATTGTATTCTTCGATAAATATTTCTGTGCTTAAATTATAATTGCTTATAACTTTATTCATGGCTTTGATTCTTTTATCTTGCCACGAAGCTGTCGTTTTTAAACGGATATACATTCTTCTCTCTCCTTTTTGTTAAAAATGTTAAGTTAGCATCTAATATCGGTTTTATGAAATAGTCAAATGAAACATCAAAATATTCCGATAATTTTTTAAGATTTATGCTCTTAACTTCGTTATTTCCTCGTTCATATTTTTGTATTTGCTGGAATGTTATATTAATTGCTTTAGCTACTTTAGTTTGTGTATAACCTCTCATAAGCCTAATCTTCTTTAATTGCAATCCAACAATTTTAGTAAAGATAATTTCATCATCTTTTTCACTTATTCTCCATTCTGCTAGTAACTCTATAATCGATTGGTTGATTTCTAGTACATTGGTATTAGTTCTTGTTTTGTGCATTTGCTTCCTTTTCTTTTTTGTAATTTAGTTTGGTTAGTTTTTCATCTATTTCTTCTATCAATCTATTATTTTCATTAATTTGAGTTAATAGAATAATTTTGTAAGCATATAATTCAGTATCATTTGCTTCTTTAAGATTAAGTCGCATTATTTACTCCTATGTAGTTATGTTTGTTATTGATTCGTTCAAGCCAATCAGAGTAAAAATCTAATCTATAATAGTATTCATTATAGAAACTAACTTCTTCTGTAATAAGATCAGGGTTGGTATTAGTAGATATTTCTTCTCTGTATTTAAGGTCTATGTATTTAAACTTTAGCTTTTCCATTAAATACTTATATTTGTATTTTTTAATTAAGGACACTATGACCTCGATTGGTTAAGCATTTTCTAGTTAATGATTCTTTTTTAGTGTCCATTGTAGGACTTATAGTCCAATAAAGAATATTACCAACAAAGGTACTATTTTCTTTTGCCATTGTTTTACAATGCTGT
>JABMNS010000304.1 GCA_013204445.1 Sphingomonadales bacterium | reverse complement strand
CGCTAAAGCTTCGGCGGACGGCTGGCCGACCCTCTGGTGCGCCCTATCTAGTGATTCCGCGCTCTCTGTCCAACATTAAAGACAAAAGTAGCGAACGGCATTCGCCATCGATCACGCCGTCGATCACTTTTGGTCGAAAGCGGCGCTGAAAAGCGATGACAGCTGCGGTCTCGTCGGTGATATCATAGCCGAAACGTTCCAGTGCCAGCATGAAACCGCCATCGGTCCACGGCGGATCACCTAGTTTCAGGGAAGGTTTCTTCAACGCAATGCCGTGACGCGCCAATCGGTCCCAGTCAAACAGCTCTCCCGGGTCCTGCTTACGTGCCGGCGCCAGGTCGCTATGTCCGATCACGTTGGATGATGTGATGTCGTGACGCTTAACGATCGCATGGGCAAGCCGGATCACCGCATCCATCTGCTCTTCCGGAAATGGGACATAGCCCCATTCATGCCCCGGATTGACGATCTCGATGCCGATACTCGCGCTATTTACATCGGTGATGCCGCGCCAAAAACCGCGCCCTGCGTGCCAAGCCCGCTTTTCTTCATCAACCATCTGGACGATCTGCCCGTCTTCGGTCACAACATAATGCGCCGACACCTTGGCCTCGGGATTGGTCATCCAGTTAATCGCCGAAGCCGCGTCCTTCATGCCCGTATAATGCAGAACGAGAATGCTGATCGGCAGGCTGCGTTCGTCAAAATTGGGAGACGGCGTCGCTATCACATCCATGAAAGACTTCCTTCTCGAATTTGGGCTTTTAACATTCAGGCGATGACGATAGCACCCAAAAGCAATTCTGTCGTCGATGCCGGAGAAACCCTTAAATCCCCGCCATTTTTCAACGCCAGTTCACGGGTCATCCAAGCAGCGGCGGTTCTTGCGCTGAGGTCTACCGGCGCTATTGTACCGTCTAGGGCGGTCCGAATTCCATCATCAAGCGCGATTTTTGTGCCTGCTGCTCTGATGACGACTTCGATTCCCAGATCTCCTTGCTCTGCTCCGACATCCAGTCTGCCACCTCTGACCAAAGATTCTTTTGCAATCAGCGCGAGGTTGAGGAGGATCTTTATCGCCTTTTTCGGCAATGTTTCGCCCGGCAATGCCCAACCCAGAGTGATTTTACCCGAATCGCCGATCAGCGATTCGATCAGCTGCCGCGCCTCTGCAGGATCAACATTTTCGCCAAAACCGCCCGCCGCACCAAAGGCAAGACGGAAATATTTCAGCTTGTCCGCCGATATCCTGGCGCTGTCTGCCAACAGGTCCATGCAGCGATCGCGCATCACCGGGTCGGCCTCGCCTTCCAGCAACTCGAGTCCATTGTTAAGGGCTCCGATCGGACTTAGCAAATCGTGGCATATTTTCGAACAAAGCAGAGATGCGAGGTCAACTTCAGTATTCGACATATAAACGTGCCTTTAAGCTATGGTTTCTATTCTGCCGCTGTCTGGCCTTTTGCATCCAGGCAATCAAGCAGCATCGCTCCAAAACGGCCATAAATTTCACCATTTTTAGTAGCATGCCATGCTGCCGCGTCCTGCCCGTTCAAAATCAACCAGAGCCTGCCATCCGGCGCAGCGCTGTCCGCATCGGTCTGCGAAGGATCCACTGGTCCGCCAGGATGCGAATGATAATAGCCGAGGATAGGCTCGCCACCATCTCGCTGATCCCGCTCCGCTGTGATCAATATTGCCGGATCAATCTCGAAATGCCGAAGCGGATCGTCTGCAACATTTTGCGCTTCACGATACGCGTTAACTCTGCCGTCACGGCCAAATAATAGGCCACAAATTTCCTGCGGCATTGCCGCAAGGGCCAACTGCTGGAGTTCCGCCAACATCGAGCTTGATATAAACAGTTGCATGGCCCACATCTACGCGATGAATACGGGGCAATCTACAATATCCGGAATATTACCGGATTTTCAGAAAAAACAGCGCCTGGATGCGGCTTTGACAGAAGCGGTGGACGGGCTTTCGCGCGAGCGGGTGAAATCACTTATCTCGAGCGGAAACCTGGTGATTGATGGCGCACCATTCACTGATCCGTCGGCCAAGAAATTCGGCGGCAAGCCATTTAAGCTCACCATCCCCGAACCGATTGCTGGCCCTGCCCTGGCGCAGGATATTCCGCTTGATGTGGTCTTCGAAGACACCGATCTGATCATTATTAACAAACCACCGGGCTTAGTTGTCCATCCGGCAGCGGGGCATCCCGATGGCACTCTAGTCAATGCCTTGCTATACCATTGCAAGGGAGAACTGTCGGGCATTGGCGGCGTGACCCGGCCAGGGATTGTCCACCGGATCGACAAAGATACGTCGGGATTGATGGTCGCGGCCAAAACCGATGCGGCGCATCAGGGCTTGAGCGCCCTGTTCGCCAACCATGATATCGAACGACGCTATATGGCGATCGTCAACGGTAGACCCAATCCGGCTTCCGCGACGATCGAGGGCAGTATTGGCCGAAGCAATGTAAATCGAAAGAAAATGGCAGTTGTGGGCGACGATAGGGGCAAGTTGGCTATGACCCACTATACGGTCAAGGAAATGCTTGACGGGGCTGCTTTGGTCGAATGTACGCTTGAAACAGGACGAACCCATCAGGTAAGGGTCCATATGACACACATCGGCCACAGCCTGATCGGTGACCCGCTCTATGGTACTCGTCGAAAATCATTACTTTCCCGGCGAAAAGATATTCAATTTGGACGGCAGGCCTTGCATGCTGCTAGTCTTGGATTTGTTCACCCCATAACAGATGAAAAATTGATGTTTTCTATCGGTTTTCCGGATGATATGCAGGAACTATTCATGAAGTTACGCGTATAACAATAAAACATTATATCGACTTTTAACCGATGGGTGCTTGATGAGGCCTAGAGGCACAACAAAAGAAGGAACGAAAATGGCTAATGGTAGCAATGTTCCGGCAAAAATCCCAGCCTTAGGGGGGGATGCGAGCCTGAACCGATATCTTTCGGAAGTCCGCAAATTTCCGATTTTGACTCCCGAACAAGAATATATGCTGGCGAAACGCTATTCTGAACATAAGGATCAGGAAGCCGCTGCTCAGCTGGTAACATCGCACCTGCGGCTCGTGGCGAAAATCGCGATGGGTTTCCGTGGTTATGGACTTCCTGTCTCCGACCTAATTTCCGAAGGCAATGTTGGCCTGATGCAAGGCGTCAAAAAATTTGAACCTGAACGCGGTTTCCGCCTCGCGACTTACGCGATGTGGTGGATTCGCGCATCTATTCAGGAATATGTCCTGCGCAGCTGGAGCCTCGTTAAAATGGGGACGACCGCCGCACAGAAGAAACTTTTCTTCAACTTGCGCCGGATGAAGAATAATCTCGATGCCTTTGAAGATGGCGACCTGTCCCCGGAAGATGTCAAAAAAATATCTACTGATCTGGGTGTCGCCGAGCATGAAGTGGTCAATATGAACCGCCGCATGTCGATGGGAGGCGATGCCTCGTTGAACGTCTCGCTGTCCTCGGAAGATGGCGATGGTGGCCAATGGCAGGACATTTTGGAAGATGACGGCCCGCTGCACGATGAGGCCATCGCTGCCGCTCAGGAAGCCAATTTCCGTCACGAAATGCTTTCCGAAGCGATGGAATCGTTGAATGAACGCGAACAGCATATTCTTGCCGAACGCCGCTTGTCGGAAGACCCCAAGACGCTCGAGGATTTGAGCAAGGTCTATGAGGTTAGTCGCGAGCGCATTCGCCAAATTGAGGTCCGCGCTTTTGAAAAGCTGCAAAAGGCGATGCTCCGCATTGCCGGAGAAAAAAAGCTTCTCGCGTCGAATTAACTCTTCAGACTGATTCTAGTACGAAATAGCCAAGCGTCCCGAAACAAGATTTGTTTTCGGGGCGTTTTGCATTTAGATCAGAGCGATGCGGGCAATTAAAGTTCTTTTCAAAGTGGTGCTATATTTCTTTTTCACCACGGTTGCGTGGGTCGGTATCTATGCCATTGTGCCGCCGCCGATTACCGCAACCATGATGATGGACGAACATGGTATCAGCAAGGACTGGACGAGCTTTAGCGACATTTCCCCCAATATGGCGCGAGCAGTCATCGCGGCGGAAGATAGCAAATTTTGTAGCCATGACGGCTTTGATACTGAGGCTATTCAAAAGGCGATCGCGCGAAATGCCCAAGGCGGCCGAATTCGCGGCGGCTCAACCATTTCGCAGCAAGTCGCCAAAAATGCCTTTCTCTGGCAAGGAGGCGGATTTTTCCGCAAGGGACTGGAAGCCTATTTCACGTTCCTAGTGGAAACGATCTGGAGCAAGAGGCGGATCATGGAAGTCTATCTCAACATCGCGGAGACCGGCATCGGCACCTATGGTGTGCAGGCCGGTGCCCAGCGTTATTTTCATAAGGATGCGAAAGATTTGACGGGGATCGAGGCGGCGCGTATCGCTGCAGCCCTGCCTTTGCCGAAGAAGCGGGCCGTCAATGGAGCCAGAGGCTTTACGCGGCGTTATGGCAATACGATTGCGACGCGGATCAATGTTGTCCTAAATGAGAAGCTCGATAGCTGCATCTATAACTAGCTATTCCCCAACGCTGGCCTGAGGCATCTCTAACAATCGCGCAGAATCACCAGCCGAGATTCTCAACGCCTGAGCACAAACTGACGTGGATTTAAAAGCATAGCTTCCGAGATGGATCCCGGCCTTCGCCAGGGAACAAATCTAAGCAGCGTCTTCTTTTTTTGCCTTGCTGCTTTTTGCGATCACCTTCACCGGCTCCTTGGTGCCGGCTACGACATCCTTGTCGATCACAATCTCATCCACACCTTCAAAATCGGGCAGGTCAAACATCGTGTCGAGCAGGATATTCTCGACTATGGAACGCAAGCCACGCGCACCGGTTTTCCGTTCGATCGCTTTTTTGGCGACCGCGACCAGCGCGTCATCGGTGAACGTCAAGCCAACACCTTCCAGTTCGAACAATTTGCTATATTGCTTCACCAGCGCGTTTTTAGGTTCCTGGAGAATCGTCACCAGAGCATCAATATCAAGATCCTCGAGAGTGGCTATCACCGGCAGACGGCCAACAAATTCTGGAATCAGGCCAAATTTCAGCAGATCCTCGGGCTCGCTCTGTGCCAGCAATTCGCCGACACGGCGCTCTTCCAGAGCAGCTACATGGGCACCAAAGCCGATGGATTTTCCTTCCAGACGATCGCCGATGATCTTTTCCAGGCCCGAAAAAGCGCCGCCGCAGATAAACAAGATATTGGTGGTATCAACCTGCAGAAATTCCTGCTGTGGATGCTTGCGGCCGCCCTGTGGTGGAACGCTAGCGGTGGTGCCCTCCATGAGTTTCAACAGCGCCTGCTGAACCCCTTCACCGGAAACATCGCGAGTAATCGACGGATTTTCGGATTTTCGGCTGATTTTGTCTATCTCATCGATATAGACAATCCCGCGCTGTGCCTTCTCGACATTATAATCGGAAGCCTGAAGCAGCTTGAGGATGATATTTTCGACATCTTCGCCGACATAGCCTGCCTCGGTCAGAGTCGTCGCATCGGCCATCGTGAAGGGCACATCAAACGTCTTCGCCAAAGTCTGCGCCAACAGCGTTTTACCGCAGCCGGTGGGGCCGACGAGCAGGATATTAGATTTTGCCAGTTCGATATCGCCGGATTTGGCCGCGTGATTAAGTCGTTTATAATGATTGTGAACGGCCACTGATAGCACGCGTTTTGCGCGTTTCTGCCCAATCACATAATCGTTAAGCACATTGCAGATTTCCTGCGGTGTCGGAACTTCACCGTCTTTACGACCGGTTGCAGCACCCTTGGTTTCCTCACGAATGATGTCATTGCATAGCTCGACGCATTCATCACAGATGAAAACTGTGGGTCCAGCAATCAGCTTGCGGACTTCATGTTGGGATTTGCCACAGAAAGAGCAATATAAGGTGCTCTTCGAATCAGATCCCGTCAATTTCGTCATAAAAAGTCCTTTAAAACGGCCAATATTGTAATCTAACCGTCAAATTCCAAATTGCCACCGCTTTTTTCACGGTTTTCCTGGCGAATAAGCAAGTCTATCAAATATGGCTTAAATTTCATTTAGGGCCGCGCTAACTGCTTATTTAGCATCTTCTGCGGGCACCGGACGCTTGTTATATACTTCGTCAACAATGCCAAATGCCTTGGCTTCGTCGGCTTCCAAGAAAGTGTCCCGATCCATGGCCTTTTCAATCTCTGCCACCGGTTTGCCGGTATATTTGGCATAAAGCTCATTCATGCTGGCGCGGATACGCAGGATTTCCTTTGCCTGAATCTCTATGTCCGAGGCCATTCCTTGGGCACCGCCGGATGGTTGATGCAACATGATCCGTGCATTGGTTGTCGCCATCCGCATGCCTGGCTCGCCAGCGGCCAGCAGAAAGCTGCCCATTGAAGCTGCCTGTCCTACGCAAACCGTACCGACGCGGGGCCGGATATATTGCATGGTATCGTGGATCGCCATGCCGGCAGTCACAACGCCGCCGGGCGAGTTGATATAGAGATAGATATCTTTCTTGGGATTCTCAGACTCCAAAAACAGCAATTGCGCCGTAATGATCGACGCCATCCCGTCCTCGACCTGTCCGGTAACAAACACGATCCGTTCGCGGAGCAGACGCGAAAAAATGTCGAAGCTGCGTTCGCCGCGGTTGGATTGTTCGATAACAACGGGAACAAGGGCGTCCACTACTGGATTGCGATCGCCAAAATCAAACGGGTTCATGAAATTTCCTTTATTATTGACAGCCTATATCTGGACTCTGAGCCGCGCAATCAACCCCCGATTGCATCAACATGACATTGCGCGCGATTTATCCTCGGTCTAAGAGGATTTCAAACACTATATCCCTCGTTTTCAGGAGAGCTTCATGTCCGTATTTTCCCCATCTATTGCACCAAATTTTAACGAAGAGGAGAGCGACGGGCCGAATCCGACGGCAATGATGATGAACAAATTCCTCGAAACCCGAACCGTGCTGATATTTGGTGGTGTCGATCAGAGACTGTCAGAACGCGTGGCCACGCAAATCCTGTATCTTGATCATGTGAGCCATGATCCCATACGCCTCATGATCAACTCACCCGGCGGCCATGTCGAATCCGGCGATACGCTCCATGATCTGATCAACTATATCGAATCTCCTGTTGCCGTGGTTGGCACTGGTTGGGTTGCAAGCATCGCGACGCATATCTTCCTGGGCGTTCCCAAGGAGCAGCGTTTCTGCCTGCCCAATACACGCTTTTTGATTCATCAGCCATCCGGTGGCGCTGGCGGCAAGGCCTCCGATATTGCCATCCAGGCTGAAGAAATCGTTAAAATGCGCGAACGGATTGCCCATAAAATTGCCGAAGCGACCGGACAGTCACTGGAACGCGTCCTGAAGGATATCGATCGTGACTATTGGATGTCGACCAAAGAAGCCAAGGAATATGGCATATTGGGAACGGTGATCAACAAAGCCAGCGAAGTCAGCTTCTGATATTCCTCGCCGGGCGGGCGCAACCCGCCCGGCGAGATAGTTTGATTATTTCTTAGAAGCTGGCTTCTTCGCTGCAGCTTTCTTCACCGCGGGCTTTTTGGCCGGCGCTTTATCAACAGCAGTTTTTGCCGGTGCTTTCTTCGCCGGAGCTTTCTTCGCTGGCGTCTTTTCTGCTTCAGCTTTGACTGGAGCCTTTTTGGCAGCAGCCTTCTTAGCCGGCTCTTTTTTCTTGGCAACTGGCTTGGTTTCCGCTTCGTCTTCTGCCTCGATCGCGGCTTCCAATTCTTCGCGCGTGACTTTCCGGTCGGTTACTTCCGCCTTGTCAAACAGGAAATCGACGACCTTGTCTTCATACATCGGCGCACGAAGCTGGGCAGCGGCCATCTGATCCTGCTGGATATACTGGATAAACCGGTCACGGTCTTCCGGACGATATTGCTGGGCAGCCTGCTGCATCAGCATCGACATTTCCTGCTGACTCACCTCGACGCCATTGGCCTGGCCGATTTCTGAAAGCAGCAATCCGAGACGAACACGGCGGACCGCGATATCGCGATATTCGTCCTTCTCGTCTTCCATTTCCTTGCGAGCGGCTTCGGAATCTTCTTCCTGTGCGGCTTCCTGCTCGAGCTGTTGCCAGATCTGGCTGAACTCGGCTTCGACCATGCTCGGTGGCACTTCAAAATTGTGGCTGGCAGCCAACTGATCGAGCAACTTGCGCTTCATATGAGTACGGGTCAGGCCGTTAAGCTCCTGCTCGATCTGCCCCTTGAGCAGTTCGGACAGTTGATCAATGCCTTCCAGTCCCATGGATTTGGCCATTTCGTCGTCGGCCTTGGCGACCTTCGGTTTCTGCACTTCGCCAATGACAACATCGAATGTGGCATCTTTGCCCTTCAGATCTTCCACATTATAGTCATCCGGGAACGTGACTTTCACGAGCACTTCGTCATTGGCTTTCTTGCCGATCAACTGGTCTTCAAAGCCCGGGATCAAACGGCCGGAGCCCAATTCGATCGCCATACCTTCGCCCTTGCCGCCATCAAACGGCACGCCGTCGACCTTGCCTTCAAAATCGATCAGACATTGGTCGCCGATCTGGGCTTTATAGGACTTGGCTGCGGTTTCAAACTGCTTCTGGCTCTCTGCAAATTTATGCAGGGCCTCATCAACGGTCTTCTTGTCCGCTTCGACTTGCAGTCGCTCCAGCTTCAGACCTTCAACATCTGGTGTCGGAACGTCCGGCAGGATTTCCAGATCCAGCTTGACGGTCGCGTCCTTGCCTGGCTCGTAGCCCTCGTCCAGATTCACATTGGGCTGCATCGCCGGGCGGAGCTTGTTGTCTGTCATAGTTTTTTCGATGCTTTCCTGGATCGTGCTGGAGAGCGCGTCCTGCATCAGGGCATCATTGTGCATCTTGCG
>JABMNS010000303.1 GCA_013204445.1 Sphingomonadales bacterium | reverse complement strand
TGATCGACGCTGGCCGGAATATGGTGGCGATAAGCCCCTGCCCCAAGGAAAAACGGCATATCGCCGGCGGCATGATTCTTCTTCGCCAGCGCCTTCATATGCGCTTCCACCGCCATCTCACCTGCGTGCATCGGCAGGCCGAAGATCGGGCCGGTCAGCCGAGCTTCCTCGGGCACATCAACGAACAGTTCGTCGACCGATTGCGCGCCGATCGTCGCCAGCATCGATAGCCGGTCGTCGGGAGTCAGCGGGAGATAACGCATATTCATTCCTTCTTAACACCCCTCCCTTTCATGGGAAGGGAAAGGGGTAGGTTATGAGGAGGCTAGCTTGATGCCAGCATCCGAATTTGCGAGTGAGGACACGCCCCACCCCAACCCCTCCCATGAAGGGGAGAGGCTTTAAACCCTACAAACCCTCGACAAAGGCCTTGTAAGCTTTCTCGTCCATCAGATCGCCGAGTTCGTCCTTGTCCGAGAGCGTCAGCCGGAAAAACCAGCCGTCTTCCTCGGCCGATGAATTGACCAGTCCGGGTTCGTCTTCCAGCGCTTCGTTCACTTCAATGACTTCGCCGGAAACCGCCGCATAAACGTCGGATGCAGCCTTGACCGATTCTACCACGGCGGCATCATCGCCCTGCTCCAGTTCCGTGCCAACTTCCGGCACTTCGATAAACACAATGTCGCCCAGCTGTTCCTGCGCATAGTCGGTGATACCGACGGTTGCCGTGTCGCCTTCGACCTCGACCCATTCATGTTCATCGGTAAAATATCGGCTCATGGTCGTTTCCTCTTCTAGTAAATCTAAGGCTTGGTTTTGCGATGATAGTGATGCGATACAAAGGGCATATCCGCAACGGTGCAAGCAATTTTCTTGCCGCGCTGCTCGATGGTGATGGCGGTGCCGGTTTCCGACAATTCCATCGGCACATAGGCCATGGCAATCGGCCGCTGGAGGGTCGGCGAAAAGCCGCCGCTGGTCACAGTACCGATGGTCGTGCCAGCAGCGTCAACCGCGGCCGCGCCTTCGCGAATGGGTTGCCGACCATCGACGAACAGGCCGATCCGCTTTTGCGCCGCTTTATCGGGATATTGCGCCAGCACTTGCTTGGCCCCGGCAAAATTGCCTTCCTCGCGGCGAGCCTTGGACAGGGCAAAACTCAGATTGGCTTCGACCGGCAAAATATCAGGGTTCATGTCATGACCGTAAAGCGGCAATCCCGCCTCCAACCGCAAACTGTCGCGGGCACCAAGGCCGATCGGGCGAACCTCTTCGAGAGCCGTCAGAGCCGTCGCCAGAGTCACCGCATGTTCGGCCGGCACGCTGATTTCAAAGCCGTCTTCGCCGGTATAGCCGGACCGACTGATGCCGAGCGGGATGCCATTCCATTGAAACGAACCAGCTTCCATGAAATAGAGATCGGTGGGCAGCGGCTGAATGTCGAGCTTGGCCAGAGCGGCGGCGGCCTTGGGGCCCTGCAGCGCCAGCAGCGCCGCATCTTCCAGATGATTGAGCATCAGATTGTCCGGCAGCTGCGCCTGCAAATAGGCGATATCGTCATGCTTGGTAGCGCCATTGACCACCAGATAGAGATGGTGGCCGGTATTGGTGACCATCAGATCATCCAATATACCGCCATCCTCGGCCAGCAGCAGCGTGTAGCGGATCTTGCTCGGTGCCAGCGCCGACAAATTGCCCGGCGTGATCCGCTCCAGCGCGTCGGCAGCGCCCTCGCCGATCAGTTGCAACTGCCCCATATGGCTGACATCGAACAGGCCCGCTTCGGTCCGGGTCCAGATATGTTCGGCCATCACGCCTTCATATTGCACCGGCATTTCATAGCCAGCGAACGGCACCATCCGGGCGCCAAGGCCGCGATGCCAGTCGCCAAGCGGCAATTGTTGGAGATTGTCTGTGGTTTCACTCATCATTTTTCCGCATCAAGAAGACAGCCCGCAGCAAAGCTCTGCAAAACTGCCCCCTCTGTCACGGAACCTGAGAGTTTCATGGCTTGTCACTTCGATATCCGCTCGTGCTGAGCCTGTCGAAGCACACTTACCAACCATCCTTCGACAAGCTCAGGACGAACGGCGAGCGTTCATGCCGAATAAAATC
>JABMNS010000302.1 GCA_013204445.1 Sphingomonadales bacterium | reverse complement strand
TTCCAGCACAAGCCGTTCGTGCGCCGCGTGCTGATCAACGATCACCAGCCCGTCTTCGGCTTCGGCAACAATATAAGTTTTCGCGACCTGTCCGCGGGCGATACCAAGGGGATAGCGACTGGCCTCGGGCACCGGCCCGGACGCCTCCTCTGCCCTGCCCATCAGCGGTGCAAAATCCGCGCGCTGATCGAAGCTGGCAAAAGCTCCTCGATGATGTTGGGCGGCCGCAGATGGATAGGGTTGCTGCACCACACTGGCCCTGCCCTGCGAGGTGAATATGCTGGTTTGCGGATTGGGGCCAACCGGTTCGCTCTGCCATTTCCCCAGCGCCGATTCTGCCGGACGCTGGACCGCGCGAAACCCGGCTTGATCGAGCGCCTTTCGCAAGCCGCTGACAATAATGCCCCGGATCATTGCCGGTTCTCGAAACCGCACTTCATTCTTCGCCGGATGGACATTCACATCGACCAGTTCGGGCGGCATATCGATAAACAAGGCAACAACCGGATGGCGGTCCCGCGCGAGCATCTCGGCATAAGCGCCGCGGACCGCTCCGACCAGCAACCGGTCCTTGACCGGACGGCCATTGACGAACAGAAACTGATGATCGGCGACGCCCCGATTATAGGTCGGCAGGCCGGCCACGCCAGTCAGGCGAATCTCTTCCCGCTGCAAGTCGACGCCGACGCTATTGGCACGCAGGTCGCGGGTGGTCAGCGCTGCCACTCGCTCCGGGCCTGTTTCTCCTGCCTGAACCGCAATCGCCTTGCGCCCCTGATGTTCAAGCGTGAAGCCAATATCGGGCCGCGCCATAGCCAACCGTCGGACGATATCGGTGCAAGCCGCATATTCGCTGCGCGCCGTGCGTAGGAACTTGCGTCTGGCCGGCACATTAGCAAACAGCTGCTCCACCCGCACTTTCGTTCCGGGCGGTACCGCCGTCGGCCCTTCCCGCGCCAGTTCGCCATGATCGACCACCCGGGACCAGCCATCTTCCCCGGCCATCCGGCTTTCAATCGTCAGGCGCGCCACACTGGCGATCGACGGCAATGCCTCGCCGCGAAAGCCCATGGTCGTTACCAACTCGATCGCCTCGTCCGGCAGTTTCGAAGTCGCATGGCGTTCCAGCGCCAAAGCAATGTCACCGCGGCTCATTCCGGAGCCATTGTCGGAAACTTGGACCAAGTCGAGACCCCCTTCCTCAAGGCGAATATTGATCTGGCTAGCCCCGGCATCGATCGCGTTTTCGACCAGCTCCTTCAGAGCACTGGCTGGGCGCTCGACAACCTCTCCGGCAGCGATCCGATTTATCAGGCTATTTGGAAGTCTTCTTATTGACATATTACCGTTCCTAGCCCAAGCGATGATCCCAAGCGACCCCTGATTTTTTGGGCGATTCCCATGGTTAACTTCATGACACGTTCAGCTTGATTATCGCTTGGTTTAATTGTTGCAGCAAGGTCTGCAAATACAAGAAATTACGGACACAAATATGTTTGAAAATCTGTTCAAGTTCCGTTCGCAAGATTTGGCGATCGACCTCGGCACCGCTAATACTGTGGTTTATTTGCGCGGCCAGGGCATTGTTCTCAACGAACCATCGGTCGTGGCAATCGAAACCATCAATGGTGTAAAAAAGGTCAAAGCTGTCGGCAATGACGCGAAGATGATGATGGGCAAAACGCCGGACAGCATCGAAGCCATTCGTCCGCTACGTGACGGTGTGATCGCCGACATTGATGTGGCCGAGCAGATGATCAAGCATTTTATCCAGAAAGTGAACGGCAAGAGCAGGCTGTTCAGCTATCCCGAGATCGTGATTTGCGTTCCCAGCGGCTCGACCTCTGTCGAGCGCCGCGCAATTCGAGATGCCGCATCTAACGCTGGCGCCCGTCAGGTATTTTTGATCGAAGAGCCGATGGCAGCCGCCATTGGTGCCGACATGCCGGTCACCGAACCAATCGGATCGATGGTTGTGGACGTGGGCGGAGGCACCACCGAGG
>JABMNS010000301.1 GCA_013204445.1 Sphingomonadales bacterium | reverse complement strand
TCTGGGGTAGATTGGTCGCGAATTGCAGACTGCGGTTGGACTTGTCAAAAAAAGCGTCTTCTGGCACGATCCCCGCCTGCTCCAGGAGCGGCAAAGCATCGTCCAAAATTCTCCCTTTCGGAATTGCAAAGATCAGTGATTTGGCCATGGTGGCCGCGGCTTTACGGGTTCGCAGGTGAAAGGGCAACGAGTTATGGACATTTTGGACGTTGAAGATATCGCTCAGGGAATGCGCGGTCAGGCGGAACATTGTCTGCGAAACGACGCACCGGTAACGGCCTCGATCATTATCGCCCAATTAGCGCTGATCAATGGCCCGACCGCCTGCGGACAAAAAATCGCGCACTGGGCTGGAAAACCGCTAGAAGACGCAATGCCGCTGCGCCTCACCGGTGGCCTCCACTATCTTTATCTTAGCGGCAGGGGACCCCGCCTCGGCGAGATTTACGAAGGCCGGATTACCGATCAAAATGAGATAGACCTTCTGATCGGAAAGGTCGTGGCCGACCATGATGCCGATTTGCTGCCCTGGCTCGTCAATCCGCCGCAGACCAACGAGTCCGGCCGGTCGGCCAGTTTCATGGCTGGCCTGCTGTGGCTTTCGGGGCGTGTCGGTCGGCGATTCGAACTGCTCGAACTGGGTGCCAGCGCCGGGGTCAATACGATGATGGCACGCTATCATTATGACCTGGGCGGCGTCCTGGCTGGGCCGAAGGATTCGCCGATGCGGATCAAGCCGGAATGGCGTGGCCCGCCTCCCCCTCGAGCACAAGTCAATATTGTCAGCGCCCGCGGCTGTGACCAGAACCCGATCGACCTCACCGATGATGAAACCGCTGGGCGACTCAAAGGCTATATCTGGCCGGAAATGCCGGCTCGGTTCGAACGGATGGAGACGTCGATCGCGCTGGCCAAGCAGGATGCGCCCAATCTGGTCAAGGCCGATGGTGCCGACTGGGTCGAAGACCAGCTGACCCAGCCACAGGAAAGCGGCGTCACCCGCGTGCTGATGCATTCGATTGTCTGGCAATATCTGCCGCAGGCAACCCAGGATCGGATAACGGCAGCGATGGAGACGGCCGGCAAAGCGGCGACCCCGGACAAACCGCTCGCCTGGATGTCACTGGAGACCAACCGCAAGACCTTCAGCCATGAATTGAGCATTCGCTATTGGCCGGGCGGCGAGGAATCCGCGTTATTGGGCCGTGCCCATGCCCATGGTGCGTGGGTCAAGTGGTTTGACGGCTGAAACCCTAAGAATCCATCTCCTAAAGGGAGAGGCAAGTGCAGCTTGTCCGCTTGCGGACTAGCGAAGCTCGGTGAGGGGTTATTCCCCCATGGGATTCTCCGACCCCTCACCGACTGCGCCTAAGGCAATGAATTGCCAAGGCTTGTTGCCTCTCCCTAGGGGAGATGACTTATCAGTCCGTAATCGTCTTGGGCTTGCCCTCGGGTAGCGGAATATATTCATCGGGATCGCCCGGAACTCTGGGAAAGCGGCCTGCAAACCAGTCGGCCTTCGCCTGCTCGATCCGGCCCTTGCTGGACGAGACAAAATTCCACCAGACATGGCGTTCGGTGGCAAAGGCCTCGCCACCGAGCAGTATCGCGCGGCCACCCGACAAGGATGAAAGCGAGACATTCGCTCCCGGTGCGACCACATAAAGCAAATATTTTTCCAGCGGGACGCCATCAAGCGCACAGTCGCCATGCACCAGCATCACCGCCCGTTCGTCGGCTTCGGCGTCAATTGGGATCGCGCCATCGGAAGACAGCAATATGTCGGCATAGATCGTCTCTGCATGACAAGAGGTCGGAGCCGTCTATCCCCACAGGCTACCCATGATGATCCGCGCCTTTACGCCACCATCATTGATCAACGGCAAATCGGCCTCGACGACATTTTCAAACGCCGGATCCATTTCTTCCATGCCGTCGGGCAAAGCCAGCCAGGTCTGCATGCCGAACATCGGCTTTGTCTCGTCCCGGGCCTCCAGTGGAGATCGCTCGGAATGGACGATCCCCCTGCCCGCCGTCATCAGGTTCACCGAGCCCGGCCGGATCGTCTGAAACGTGCCCAGACTGTCGCGATGATCAATCGCGCCTTCGAACAAATAGGTTACCGTTGCCAGATTGATATGGGGATGGGGCCGGACGCCCATGCCCGGCCCTTCCGGCAGCGTCGCCGGACCAAATTCGTCGACAAAGATAAACGGCCCCACCATCCGCCGATGGCGCGATGGCAGGACCCGCCGCACCTCGAAATCGCCTAGATCATGGGTGGTCGGGATCGATTTGGATTCCAGCAGCAGCACATGGCATTCGCCGCCCAACGCCTCGGGACAATGTTCGATACCTTTCGGGACGATGATAAATTCCCCTTCGCCGACATCAATATCGCCAGCGCGCAGACCCATGCGCATCATGCCCCTGACCACTAGGAACAGCTCATCTTCCTGTTCATGATGATGCCAATCAAACTTGCCATCAAATTTGACGAGCTTCACTTGCGCATCGTTAATATCGCCTGCGACTTTCGGGGACCAGTGATCGGAGAAACTGGAGAAGGCATCGGGCCAGATTGACTTTCCGCGTCATGAATCTCCTTCCTCTTGTTGCTTTGGCGCGCACATTCTTCTCCCTCAAGGGAGAAAGGGTCTATTCACTCACCCGGCGCCCTCGCCTTGATCACCATCGCGTGGACCTTGTCCTGCATCATGTCACCCAGCGCCTTGTTGACCATGCGCTGGCGGTTGAGCCGCGACTGACCGGCAAATGCTGCACATTCAATCTCGACGGAAAAATGCGATTCGCCGCTGCCATCATCGCCGGCGTGGCCTTGATGGCTGGCGCTGTCGTTCGTAACGGTGAGCGACACTGGCGCGAGTTCGGCGGTGAGGCGCTTTTCAATCTCGCTGTGGACTAGACCTTTGGGCATCGAATCTCCATATTGCTTGTTCACTCAACATATTAGCCGTTTGCACTGCGCTTGTCGAAGTGCGTTTATGGCTTTCAAACCGCCCTCAGAATAGCCGATCCAACGGAGTAATATTGAGCCTTTCCCCCAAAAGAAAACCGAACCGCTTTCATGGCCGTGTCGAAACCGAGGGCCAGTCCTGCGCCATTGAAGGCTGTGCGGAAAACCGCGAATTTCGTGCGCCTCCCATCTATGGTAGCGGGCGCAGCTTCGACGGACCCGGCGAATATCGCTGGCTCTGCCTCGACCATATCCGCGCGTTTAATAAGGACTATGACTATTTCGCCGGCATGGACCAGGAGCAGATTTTCTACGCACAGCATCCGTTGCGCGGATGGGACTCGACGCGGCGACTCTATGGTGCGGGGCACAAAGTTCCGCCGGCCTGGACCGATTTTTCCGATCCTCTCGACGCCATTGGCGCGCGATTTTCCGGTGCTATCCATCGCCGCCAAACGTCCGGCCCGGCCATCTCTAGCGCAGACCAGAAAGCGTTGCAGACGCTAGGGCTTGGAGACAATGATCCCCAATCCATTGGTCGCAGGGAAATCCGCGGCGCTTATTCCGCGCTGGTCCGCAAATATCATCCGGATCGCAATGGTGGTGACCGCAGCCACGAGAAACAGTTGGCAAAAGTGATCGAGGCCTATACGCAGCTGAAGGAATCAACGGATTTTCGATGAGAATCCAATTCCCATTGGTCCTGAACTTCTCGATGGACGTTTAACGTCCTCGACACCTGTCGATTTTGATGAACGTGTTTCGATGGGCCCGATGATAAGGGGTTGGGTTAACGGATGAGTAATTTCGAAGGGCGAACATGACTGAAATACCAAATACCGATCTCGACACCAGCGGCGAAACCATAATGGATGCACCCGACAAGATGGTCGATGCCCGCAAAATGTTTGGCATTGAACTCGATATGGAGGTTCCCGCGTTCAGCGAAAAGGATGAACGGGTACCCGACCTTGATCCTGCTTATGTTTTCGATCCGGAAACCACGACGGCCATCCTCGCTGGCTTCGCCTTCAATCGTCGGGTGATGGTGCAAGGCTATCACGGCACCGGAAAATCGACCCATATCGAACAGGTTGCCGCGCGGCTCAACTGGCCC
>JABMNS010000300.1 GCA_013204445.1 Sphingomonadales bacterium | reverse complement strand
TGCTCGGCGCGATGGTCGGCCTGATGGGCAGTTTCGCAGCGATGGAGGCGATCCGCGTGGTCACCGGCTTTGGCCAGGACCCTGCCGGAAAACTCCAGCTTTTCGATGGCCTTTCTCCCTCGATGCGCAGCATCAACCTGCCCAAGGACCCGCATTGCAAAAGCTGCGGGACGACGACGCCAACTTAACAGCCCGCAAGCCTGATTTGCGCTTCTCCCGAAAATGGCTAGGATAGAAAAAACGTAGGAGGACCATCATGACATTACCGGTAACCGCATTGGCCACGGCAATTTGCGCACTGATGCTGATCTTCATGAAATTCAAGGTGATCGGCCAGCGCATCAAGACCGAGACCATGTTCGGCGCAGGCGAGGACGCGAAACTGAAAATGGTCCGCGGCGCCCATGGCAATCTGGCAGAAAATGCGCCGATTGCGCTGATCCTGATGGCGCTGCTGGAAATGACCAGCGCCCATCACTGGACGCTGACCGGACTGGCGGCGCTGTTCCTGATCGCGCGGGCGTTGCACATTTACGGCATGTACCAGCATCACGGCAATGGCTCAGTGCGCTTTCGCCAGGCCGGTGTGATGGGCACGACCCTGTCGATCGTCGCGATGGCGCTATGGGTGATCTATCTGTTTGCGAAGGTGAATTTATAGCGCCTGTGCCCCAGAGTTTTGCGCGGTGCGCGACCGGATATCGCAAAAACAGCGCGCAACCGGCAAGAACCGGTCCTGACCATTTGATGCATTGAGACCGCCAATTCGAGCGCTTAGACCTAGATTGATAATTTAGGAGAGAGATTGATGGCATTGGTATCTGTAGTAGGTGCGACCGGACGGCAAGGACTGGCACAAATGAGGCAACTGGCCGCCGCAGGGCACAAGGTTCGAGCGCTTTCGCGCAGCGAAAATCCGGATCTCGGCGGCAGCAACGTCGCCGACGAAACCCGGATCATTGACCTGTCCGATGAATCGACATTCGTACCGGCGTTGGAGGGTTCCGATGCCGTTTTTTATACCCATCCCCTGCAATCACCCGGCGATCGTTCGGAACTTGTCGCCAAACTGGGCTCCGCTGCCGTGGAAGCGGGACTGGAACGTTTCGTCTGGAACACATCCGGCTGGATTCCAGATCAACCGGGAGAAACACATAGCTATGGCGCCAATACCGGTGCGATCAATGCGCTGTTCCGGACCGGGATTCCGGCAACCGTCTTTGGATCGGTGTTGTTCATGGACAATTTGCTGACCAATTGGGCGCGGCCATTCATCGTCAATGAAGACCGCTATGTCTATGCGCACAAACCCCATTTGCTGGCTAACTGGATCAGCCTTGATGATGTCGGGAAATGCATGACCGCGGCTCTGGCGCGGCCGGATCTCGAGGGTGCGTGGATGAATATTGGCGGTCCACAGGCGCTAAAACCAACCGAGGTCACCGAGGCCCTGTCCCGGGTTTTCGGAAGAGAAATCAAATATGACCCGTGCACACCGGAGGAATTTGGTGCTCTACTGGTCAACGCTCTGGGTGATTCCATGCCAGAAGAAGAGCGTCAGCCGATGCGGGAATTTATCGCGTCATTCTATCATTATAATAATGATTCACCGACCCAACCCTTTCTGGTGAACACAGATTATATGCATCGCCGCCTACCGGAGGTTGAATTTGAAACGCTCGAGCAATGGGCCGCACGGCAAGATTGGTCCGATGATGCGCATCGCCCGTCCGCGGGATAGCGCATTCGTCCTGTCGCGGAGCGCTTCCCCAGTTCGTCCGGGGGAGCGTTCGATATGGTCAATGGAAGTTGTGAAAACACTCCGATTGACCATGTTTGACCTCCATTGCTCAATATCAGGAGCGGAGCACGGTTAAAAGCTTGCGCCGTCCACTGGCTGCACCGGCAGATGCTGCCAGTCCTTGGGCTCGAACATCCGCATATTCATGCCCATTCGCTCCGGTGGCGCGGTTAGCGGGGTCCAGTGGGTGTGGGAGCCACAGAGGGCGCAATTCCATATGGTGATCATCTGGTCGCTCTGGACATAGGGGTTTAGTGCATCGAACTTTGCGTCGATGGTCACATCATCGGGATGCCAGTAACCGCCGATCCAGCCAGTCTTGAGGCATAAAGAGCAATTGCATTGAGTCACTTGCTCGGGCGGCACAGCCACCGTGATGACATTGGCCTGTCATCTCAGACATCGCGCAATATCTCCTCCACCCAGTCGGGCACCAGCGCGCCCGCCTTGCCCATCCGGCTTTCGTGAAAGTGGAAGCTTCCCTCCGACGGATCCAGATTCATCTCCAGCGTGCGTGCGCCATAGTGGCGCGCGGTCTGGACAAAGCCGGCCGCCGGATAGACCGCGCCCGATGTGCCGATCGAGACAAACAGATCGCACTGGGCGAGAGCGTGCTCGATCCGTTCCATCCCGTAGGGCATTTCGCCGAACCAGACGATATCGGGGCGCAAACAGCTGGGCTGATGGCAATGCGGACAGGCAGGGGCCGCTGCCATCACCTCGTCAAACGGCGAGCGGACATCGCAAGCCAGGCACCAGGCGCTGTTCAGCTCGCCGTGCATATGGAGCAGGCGCTGCGACCCGGCCCGGTCGTGCAGATCATCAACATTTTGCGTCACCAGCAGCAGATCGCCCAGCCATTTTTCGTCCAGCTTCGCGAGCGCCTGATGCGCCGCATTGGGCTGCACCGTCTTAAGCTTTGCGCGCCGCTCGTCATAGAATTTCTGCACCAGATCCGGATCGCGGACAAAGGCTTCGGGTGTGGCTACATCCTCGACCCGATGCCCTTCCCACAGACCATCCGGCCCGCGAAACGTGGCGACACCGCTTTCCGCGCTGACGCCCGCGCCGGTCAGGATGACGATATTTTGAATGTCTTTCATAAAATCCCTGTTCGACGTCCTATTTTTCTTTTCGACACCCTGAACTTGTTTCAGGGTCCATTTATCCACTAAGACACTTCTGTGATTGAAAATGAATGTTGAAACAAGTTTAGCATGACGACAGGGACAGGAAAATGACAGCCATCGGAATTATAGGCAGCAAGGGCCGCATGGGACAGGCGCTGGTCGCGGCAATTGCCGAAGCAGGGCACAGCCATGCTGGCGGCGCGGATCAGGGCGATGATATCGCGGCGTTGGTTGCTGCCAGCGATATACTAGTCGATTTCTCCTCGCCGGCGGCACTGCAGGCAACCCTTGATGCCTGCGTTACAGCGAATAAACCGATCGTCATCGGCACCACCGGACTGGAAGAGACGCATCATAACGCCATCGACCAAGCGGCGACGCAAATCCCCGTGCTGCAGACCGGCAATACCTCGCTCGGCGTCAATATGCTGGCGGCTTTGGTCGAACAGGCGACGAGCAAACTTGGCGATGACTGGGATATCGAGATTATCGAAATGCATCATCGGCACAAGGTGGATGCCCCCAGCGGCACCGCGAAACTATTGGGCGAAGCGGCAGCGCGGGGACGCGGGATCGACCTCGCCGCCCATAGAGAAAGCGGGCGGGACGGCATCACCGGAGCGCGGGCCAAAGGCGCGATCGGCTTTGCCGCCTTGCGCGGCGGAACTGTCGCGGGTGACCACACGGTCATATTGGCGAGTAACGAGGAGCGGATCGAACTGACCCATCGGGCGGAAAACCGGATGATCTTTGCTAGAGGTGCGGTGAAGGCGGCTGGCTGGTTGGCCGGGCAGGGTGTTGGGCGCTATGGGATGGATGGTGTTTTGGGGTTTTGATTGGATGGATTTTGATGATCAGTTGCAACGCTATTTCGGCACCGCCGACCTTTCCTCGATCCAGTCGGAGGCGATGAACGCCGGCATCGAGCATATGCTGGTGGACTTTGGTCTGGAAACGGATCGCGCACGTCGCTTCGCCTTGTGGGCTGTGCTCTATATGCTCGGTACCTATCTGGATCTGGACAAAGCCTTCAAGGACGAGGCCGACCGGGAATCGGCGCGGAACTTCATGGATTTGATGAACCGGGTGCAAGAAAAATGACCAAATTACGGTCCCGAATATGGTGGCAGCCGCATCGGAAGCGCTGCTGACGCAACGCTGATCGTGCGCCTCTCCACCGGCAATCTGTCGCCGCGCGCAGCACGGGAGTTTTGACCGAGGACTGTTGCAACCATCTCTGTGTTTCCATCGCGTTTTGGGCCATGGGGCGATTGGCAAAACCGAGAAAATATGTATTAGGCAAAGCTTCGGCCCCAGCTGCATTATGCGCAGGGGCCGATTGTATTTTTCCTGGCAAGAGGCCATGAAGGGCCGCATGAAAAAAGCCGATATTTTCGAATTCTATTCGCGCCTGGCCGCCGACAATCCGTCGCCGGAGACCGAATTAAATTACGGCGACACCTATCAGCTGGTCGTCGCAGTCGCGCTGTCCGCGCAATCCACTGACATTGGCGTCAACAAGGCCACACGGCGGCTGTTCGCCGAGGTCAAAACACCGCAGCAGATGGTCGACCTAGGCCTCGAAGGGCTGAAAGAGCATATCAAGACAATCGGCCTGTATAATACCAAGGCGAGGAATGTGATCGCTCTCTCCGAAATGCTGATTGCAGATTTTGGCGGCGAGGTTCCGGCGGACCGCGAAGAGCTGGTCAAGCTGCCCGGAGTCGGGCGCAAGACTGCGAATGTGGTGATGAACTGCGCCTTTGGTGCCGAGACTTTCGCCGTCGACACGCATATTTTCCGGGTCGGCAACCGCACCGGGCTGGCGCCGGGCAAGACCGTGCTGGCGGTGGAGAAAAAGCTGGAGAAGCAGACACCGGCACCGTTCCGGGTCCATGCCCATCACTGGCTTATCCTGCATGGCCGCTATATCTGCAAGGCGCGCAAGCCCGAATGCTGGCGCTGCCAGGTGACCGACCTGTGCCGGTATAAGAAGAAGACGCCCGCACCTGATCAAACGCGCCATAGATAAGGAAAATTCCTTATGACTGACCAGTTAAATTCCCATCATGAGGGATTGATTGTATATTCAGATTATCCCAAAAAAAGTGGAGAAATTTCATGCGCATCCTTACACCTATCATGATCACTGCCCTTCTTGCCATCGGCGGCTGCACCGCCACCGGTACCGATATCGGGGGCAATTCATCGGTCGATACCGATTATATAATCAAGACCATTGGTGAGCAGAAAAGCTGTATCATGCGCTCCAATATTCGCTCAACCGATGTGGTTGACGACCAGACGATCGATTTCAAGATGCGCAATGGCGATATCTTCCGCAACAATCTGCCGAGAAAATGCAGCGGCCTCCGCTTTGAGGAAGCCTTTTCCTATAAAACCTCGATCAACCAGCTGTGCAACGTCGATATCATTCACGTGCTGGCCCATACCGGTGGCCAGATCGACACCCGCGGTGCCTGTGGCCTCGGGAAATTCCAGAAGATCGAGGAGATTCGCAAGAATGCAAAGGAAGAATGAAGCGCGGGCCTGGGCTGATTTTCGGGCGCCGAATAATCTATTGGTAAAGCGGCAAATCCGCTGCTAGACGCGCACCCAGCGGAACACCGCCCTGGCACCCGTAGCTCAGCTGGATAGAGCGCAGCCCTCCGAAGGCAGAGGTCACAGATTCGAATTCTGTCGGGTGCACCATTATTTCAAT
>JABMNS010000299.1 GCA_013204445.1 Sphingomonadales bacterium | reverse complement strand
CCGTTATTACATTAACTTGCAGCTAAAAAATGGCTCCCCGAGTAGGATTCGAACCTACGCCATTTCGATTAACAGTCGAACGCTCTACCGCTGAGCTATCAGGGAACAAGCTCGATTTTGGACCGAGCCTTTGTTGGTGAAGCGAGCCTATAGCAACGACATTTGCGGGCCGCAAGCCATCAAACGACAAATTGTTCCATGGCGATGCGATCATCGAGCGCATGTTCCGGATCGAATAGCATGGTCAGAGACTGGCTGCGGTCGATGGCCACTTTGACACGGCTGACGTCGCGGACTTCCTGCTGGTCGCCGACAGCGCTGACAGGCCGTTTTTCGGGGTTAAGCACGCGGATGCTGATTTCCATTTTGTCCGGCAAAATCGCCCCTTTCCAGCGTCGCGGCCGGAACGGGCTGATCGGGGTCAACGCCAGGAGATTGCAGGTCAGCGGCAGAATCGGGCCATTGGCGGACAGATTATAGGCGGTGGAGCCAGCCGGCGTGGCGATCAGCACGCCGTCGCAGACAAGTTCCTCCATCATTACCCGGCCATTGATTTCGATCTCCAGCTTCGCCGTTTGCCGGGTTTCCCGCAGCAGCGACACTTCGTTGATCGCGGGCAGGGTGAAGCTGGCCCCGGAAATGGTCTCTACCTCCATCTTGAGGGGTTTTACCTTGAAGGCCCGGGCATTGGTCAGCCGCTCCCTCAGGTCTTCCAGATGCCAGTTGTTCATCAGGAAGCCGACGGTGCCCAGGTTCATGCCATATACCGGCATGATTTTGCGGCGATTGAGCATCTGATGCAGGGTTTGCAGCATGAAACCGTCACCGCCCAGAACAACAGCCTGATCGGCCTCTTCAGGTGGAACCCAGTCGATCATTGGTTTCAGCTTTTCGGCGGCTTCCTGCGCTGGCTGCGTAGGTGACACGATCAGTGCCCATTTCTTCTTGTTCATCCGCCCGTGACGTTCATGTGACGCTCCAATATCTCTGCGGACCCATCGAGCTGGGCATTGAAATCATGCCGCAGCGGCTTGAGCTTTAGAGCCTGTTGGAGCAGTTGGTCAACGGCAGCGATGCCATCCTTGCGAACCGCCGCGCGCAAATCGACATGCGTACTGTGACCGAGGCACATGAATATTTTGCCATCGGTGGTGAGGCGGAGCCGGTTGCAGTCATCGCAGAAATTATTGCTCAGCGGTGTGATCATGCCCAAGCGCAGTCCTAGCGGTTCGACAGACACATAACGCGCCGGACCAGAGCTCCGATGCGGAATTGGGGTGATTGAGTAATGATCCCTCAAGGGAGTTAAAAATTCATCGGCGGGAATATGGGCGAGTTTTCGATCCGCACCGACATCACCCAAGGGCATGGTCTCAATAATCGTCAGATCATGGACGTTTGCCGCGCAATATTCGGCCATGGGCAAAAGATCGGTTTCGTTGAAATCACGCAGGGCCACCATGTTGATCTTGACCCGGATACCCGCCGACTGGGCTGCCGTTATGCCAGCCAACACAACGTTCACATCGGCGCCACGTGTGATTTCGGCAAAGCGGTCGGGGTTGAGCGTATCCATGCTGACATTAATCCGCCGCATGCCATGGGCTGCGAGATGGTCGGCATATTCGGTCAGCAATGACCCGTTGGTGGTCAGCGTCAATTCTTCTAGTTCGCCGGATGCCACTTTTCTGCCAAGGCGCTTGATAACGTCTTTCATATCCCTTCTAACCAGCGGTTCGCCGCCGGTTAGCCGGATTTTGCGGATTCCGTGGCCGATGAACCGTTCAGCAATTAGGGTAATCTCTTCCAGTGTCAGCAGCTCTGACTTCGGCATGAAGGTCATCTTTTCGGACATGCAATATTGGCAGCGGAAATTGCATCGGTCAGTGACCGAAATCCGCAGGTAATCAATTTTGCGTCCGAAACTGTCTTGCATTAGACGCCTCATGTTGATCCAAAGGGATAGAACTAGCGTTTTCTATATAGGCAGGCAACGCCCTATAAAGGTTTTCATGCTACGGAAAAAGATAGTCGCTCGCACGCAAATCGGCGTTCCTGCCATCCTAGTTAAGGAGTTCTTAGGTCCAAATATCATCCATCTCGACTGCGCATCCGGTTGAATTCAGGAACTTGTTCCTGCTTTCGTTCCACGACCGTGATCCTCTGGCCGCAGAAATTGCGTCTTTTGGCTGGCGGGTCCATTCTGCTCGCAGGCTGGATAATCTGAGGACCCGTTTTTTTTCAGCCGGTGCGATGATAGCGGTGATCGATGCTCGCCGAGCCGAAGACGAAGGCTTGAAGGCGATTGCAGAGCTGTCAAGGACCGCAACAGAAGGCGGGATTGCGATATTGGCGTTGGTCAATAGCAAAAAAAGCCAAGGAATCATTGGGAAATGCTTTGATTCCGGTGCAACTTATTATCTCGATTTTGCCTATGCTGGTGCGGATCTCGCCCAGTCGATCAAATATGCCTATCGCTATGTCGAAAACCTTAGAGGCGGCGCCGAACGCGCGAGCCATGAGCAGTCGTTGCTGACATTTGCGTATTTACAATGGTCGCTGACCTTGGGCTCCGTCAACGAATATTGGATAAGCGATAGTCTGTTGGCAGCAGCTGGTGAGATTGATTTTAGAAAATATCCCGTGACCGGTATCTACCGCGCGCTATCGCGCAAGGAACAGAAGCGCGTGCGAGGGGCCATGGGACGTCTGCGCGATGGTGCCAGACAGGCGGCGGTGCCTCACCAGTTCAATGGCCGCCCCGTCATCCATCACCTGCACGAAGCAGATGGCCGCATTTTTGGCAGAATTGAATATCTCGCGAACAACGAGGAAGAGGATGACTGGACCGGGCGGGATCTGCTGTCCGGGTTACGGAATACGGCAGCAGCTCGCTCATGGATTCGACAGAAGTTGGAGGCGGGAAGTCAATTAACACTGATTGCGATCGGTATCAAAAACTTCCGGATGATCAACGCCGCTTTTGGACGTAGCGCGGGGGATCAACTGCTGCGGATTGTCGGGCACAGGTTGATTGATCACACGCAGCGCCAATATGCAGGTCCGCACTTGGTTGCGGGCCTGGATGGTCAGAATTTTCTGATCGCGCTCGCTAATATCCAGAAAAACGAGATTTCGGATTTTGCCAATGATCTGATGGGCAGCATCTTTGACGACCTGCAGCTGGAAGGGCGGCCGATCAGCCCCGTTGCGCGGGCCGGGGTCGCGATTGGGAATAGCGATTCCAGCGAAAAGACATTGATCAGAAAGGCGGTGCTGGCGCTTGCAGAAGCGACCGCAGCGGACGCTATGCCGATCAATTTCAGCAACGTTTCGGAAGCGGATGTGCATCTGGAAGAGGTGCTGGAGGATCAACTGGCAGGAGCGATGGGACGGGGGGAGATTATCATCGCCTTTCAACCGCAGATAAGAATCGATACGGGGCAACTTGTTGGCGCTGAAGCCTTGGCACGATGGGAGCATCCCGAATATGGGTTGTTGGGCGCTTCAACCTTGTTCGCCGTCGCGGAACGGGCCGGAGTGATGGAGTCTCTCTCGACTCAAATTCACAAGCAGGCGTTAACACTGGCCGCCAACTGGCCAGCAAGCCTTGGTTTCTTGCGGCTTTCAATCAATGTAACGGCAGGTGATTTGGCGGCAGCCGCATTTGTCGATGATATGCTGAGGCAAGTCGACACTGCCGGTTTCGATTCGCGCAATCTGACTCTCGAAATCACAGAATCCGAATTAATTGGTAATTTGGCGACTTCCGCGGACAAATTGCACCGATTGCGGAGGGCTGGCATTTGCATAGCGATTGACGATTTCGGAACCGGGTACAGCAGCTTGTCTTATCTCAAAGAACTGCCGGTCGACTATTTGAAGATCGACAGTGGCCTGACCGGTAACATTAGCGGCTCGGCAAAAGATCAGATTGTGGTGCGGTCGATAATAGACATGGCGCACAGCCTGCATCTCAGCGTGATAGCCGAAGGCGTTGAAACGGAAGCTCAGCTCAAGACTCTGGCGGAACAGGGCTGCGAATATTTCCAGGGCTTCTTGCGTTCCGGACCGCTTTCGCCTGACGAGTTTGAAGCCTTCGGTTTGCGCAGCAACTAGGCAGAAACGCGTTGTGCGAGTTTCGATAGTCCCGTGGTCAATTGGGTCAGGCCATGCAGGCGGGATTTGGGATCGCGCCATTTGCGTTCAATGAACAATTTATTGTCGGGCCGAATCCGTGCGGTTCCCTTGAGGCGATCGACATAGTCGAGTAGACCCTGAACATTCGGAAAACTATCGTTGTGGAAGGTGACCAATGCGCCGCGTGGTCCCATTTCGATTTTCGCTATCTGTGCGTTCACGCAATTCATTTTGATATGCATGAGCTTGAGCAGATTGTCGGTCTGGATCGGCAGGTCGCCGAATCTATCGATCATTTCCGCAGCAAAGGATTCGATTTCCGGTAGCGTTTTGAGCCCGTTCATCCGGCGATAAAGCCCCATTCTGAGCGAAAGATCGGGCACATAGGCTTCCGGTATCAAAATCGGAGCATCAACCGTGATCTGGGGTGAGAAACTGTCGGTTTGGGCTGGTAAGCCAGAGCCTTTGGCTTTGGCTTCGAGAATCGCATCTTCCAGCATAGATTGGTATAGTTCGAAGCCCACTTCTTTAATATGCCCCGATTGTTCGTCCCCCAGCAGGTTGCCGGCTCCGCGAATATCGAGATCATGGCTGGCGAGTTCAAAACCGGCACCCAAGCTATCAAGATCGCCCAGAATTTTTAGCCTTTTCTCTGCCTTTTCGGTGATAATCCGGTCTTTTGGTGTGACCATATAGGCATAAGCTCGCGTTTTGGAACGCCCGACACGGCCTCTGAGTTGATAGAGCTGGGCAAGGCCAAACCGATCGGCGCGGTGAATGATCAGTGTGTTGGCGCTGGGAATGTCTAGGCCGCTTTCGACAATCGTGGTCGAGAGCAGAACATCATATTTGCGGTCATAAAAGGCGGACATCCGTTCTTCCACGGTCGCTGGGGCCATTTGTCCATGCGCCACGACATAGGTCAATTCGGGCGCATGTTTCTTGAGAAAATCTTCGATGTAGGGGAGATCGGCGATTCTGGGGACGACAATGAATGACTGGCCTCCGCGATAATGTTCACGCAGCAGCGCCTCGCGGAGCGGGATGGGGTCCCACGGCATGACGTAGGTACGCACGGCCAGCCGGTCGACGGGAGGAGTCTGGATAACGGATAGTTCGCGCATGCCGGTCATTGCCATCTGCAATGTACGGGGGATAGGCGTGGCGGTGAGAGTCAATACATGGACATCGGCCTTCATTGCCTTGAGGCGTTCCTTGTGGGTCACTCCGAAACGTTGCTCTTCATCGATAATGATCAGGCCGAGCCGCTGAAACTCGATGGATTTGGCGAGCAAGGCATGAGTGCCTATGACAATGTCGACTTCGCCGCTAGTCAGACCTTCCTTAGTTTTTTTGGCCTCTGCGGCGGGAACCAGACGTGATAGCCGCCTGATTTTTATCGGGAAGGGTCGAAAACGCTCTTCGAAATTGTTGAAATGCTGACGGGCAAGCAGGGTCGTGGGTGCGATTATGGCAACCTGCATCCCGGCCATTGCTGCTGCAAAAGCGGCGCGCATCGCGACCTCGGTCTTGCCAAAGCCGACATCACCACAGACTAGACGGTCCATCGCCTTGCCCGATGCCATGTCGGCGAGCACTTCCTCGATCGCCTGTTGTTGATCATCGGTTTCCTGATAGGGGAAACGATCCAAGAAACCGGCCATTTCGGTGGCTTCAACGCGGGCAGGCGTCGCGGGCTGCAAAGCGCGTGCGGCGGCGGTTCTCAGCAACTCATGGGCAATGGCCCGGATGCGTTCTTTCAGTTTTGATTTGCGCCGTTGCCAGCCTTCTCCGCCGAGACGGTCGAGCACAACACTCTCGCCGCCTTCGCCATAGCGGCTGAGAACATCAATATTCTCGACCGGAACATAAAGCTTGTCGCCACCGGCATATTTGAGATGGACACAATCATGCGGGCTGGTGCCAACCGGAATGGACACGATGCCTTCATACAGGCCGACGCCATGCTCAAGATGCACAACCAGATCGCCCGGACTCAGCGCTGACAGCTCTTCGATAAAGGCATCGCTGCTCTTGCGGCGCTTGGATTTGCGGACCAGTCGGTCTCCAAAAATATCCTGTTCGGTGAGTAAAGACAGGCTGTCTGTCCGAAAACCCGACGCCAGCGGCAATATTGTCAGGGCGACCCCGGTGCTGGCTAAGAGGCAGGAGTTCCAGTCATCACAGAGCACTGCCGTCTTGACGTCATGGTCTTTTAGCAGATCAAAGATGCGCGCGCGCGACCCCTTGCTATAGCTCGCGACAATGGCAGTGGTTCCCGACTTTGCCAGACTGTTGAGATGGGTACCCAATGCCTGATAAATATTCTCGTTGCGCGCCCGCTCCGGAGAAAAATCGCGGGGCGACGACACCGACATCGACATGACAGTTTCAGATTCTGGTTCGTCAAACTCGCTCAGAACATGGATTGGCGCATCATTCTCTTGCGACCGCCATTCCTCCCGCGTCAGATAAAGCATCTCAGGTGGCAGCGGGCGGTAGCTTGACAAATTGGCCTTGTCGGCTTCAACCCGGTTCTTGTGATAGTCCGCAATGGCCACAAATTGCGCATCTGCTGCGGCTGAACCGGCTGCATCCCGCAAAATTATGCAATCATCTTCGATATAATCGAAAATTGTCGCAAGCCGTTCTTCGAGCAGCGGCAGCCAATGTTCCATTCCCGCCAGTCTGCGGCCCTCCGAGATCGATTGATATAAGGCATCGCTCGTCGAAACGGCGCCAAATAGATCACGATAGCGGGTGCGGAAGCGGGTTATGCTATCAGCATCCAACAGAAACTCCGATACCGGAAGCAAATCAAGACTGTCGATATTGCCAACGGTGCGCTGGTCGGCAGGGTCGAACTGCCGCAAAGTCTCTACCTCGTCGCCAAAAAGATCGATTCGGATTGGTAGCTCGGCACCAGGTGGAAATAGATCGATCAAGCCACCACGGGCCGCAAATTCGCCGCTGTCGGCCACGGTATCCACCCGCACAAAGCCGTTGGCATAGAGAAAAGAGATCAGTTTTTCCTGTTCGACAATCGTGCCGGGCGCGAGGCGGGTGACAAATTCCTTGATTCGCGATGGCGCAAGTACCCGTTGGGTTACCGCGTTGACAGTCGTGACCAACAGCTGCGAGCCTGTGAAGGGGCGCGCCAGCTTGGCCAGCGCGGCAAGCCGGTCCGAAGTGGTGTGCAGCGCGGGGGATGCACGGTCATAGGGCAGGCAGTCCCAGGCGGGAAATTCAATAATCTCCAAACCTGGTTCAAAAAAACGGGCGGCTTCCACAACCGCACTCATCGCCGCGTCATCGGTGGCGATAAACATCGTGTGCCGCCCTGACTTGACCGCAATTTCTGACAGAAAAAGAGGGCGATAGCCAGCCGGCACACCAGCCAGCGCCATGCTTTTTTCGGATGACAATAATCTATCTAGATGAAACACTTACAATCGCTTCTGGATAAAGGACACGAATATTAATTTGTTGCGTCGATATAGTCGAGCTTCTGCATGGCGTCCATTTGCGGACCTCCAAACTCTTGGGGAACGGGCAATGTTCCAATCGCCCAGGCCATGACATCCACATCATCTTCCACGAGCAGCTTTTCGAACCAGTCCATCTCTTTTTCTGACCAGTCATGGCTATAGCGATCAAAAAAACCGCCAATCAAAAAGTCGGCTTCGCGGGTACCACGATGCCAGGCGCGAAATTGCAGCCGTTTCAGCCTTGTTTCGCGATCCATATTTGCTGCTCCAACTTGGCTGGCATATTGGGCCAGCTAGGG
>JABMNS010000298.1 GCA_013204445.1 Sphingomonadales bacterium | reverse complement strand
GCCGTGCACCGCCGCGATCACCGGCTTGGGCAGCTTTTCCAGCATCCGCAAAGTTTCTGAATGCCATCCGCGCGAGGAAACGGCCTCTCCCTCGGCGATGTCACCCAAATCGTGACCCGCCGAAAAACATTTGCCCGCCCCGCGCAGAACAATACATCCGATCCTGTCATCCTTACGCAAATCGGCAATATGATCCCGCAATTCCTGGAACATCGCCACCGTCAGCGCGTTCAGCTTGTCCGGCCGGTTGAGGGTCAGCAGTGTCCAGCCATCCTGATCTTCACGCAGCACCAGATTCGTCATATTGCTTCCTCCTGCCGTGCGTTAGTTGACCGCCCGGTCCTTGCCTTCCCAATAAGGCGCGCGCAGGTCCTTGCGCAAGATCTTGCCCGACGGATTGCGAGGCAGCGCATTGATAAAGTCGACAGATTTTGGACATTTGAAACCGGCAATGCGCTCACGGGCATCGGCAATCAATTCGGCTTCGGTCAATTGCTGTCCTGCTTTGACAACCACACAGGCCTTCACCGCCTCACCCCATTTGTCATCGGGCACCCCGATAACCGCTACATCGGCAACCTTCGGATTGGCATAAAGCGCATTCTCGACTTCCGCCGGGTAGACAATTTCTCCACCCGAAATGATCATGTCTTTCAGCCGGTCCTGGATATAGAGATAGCCGTCTTCGTCGAGCGAGCCGGCATCGCCGGTCCTGAGCCAGCCCTCGGCATCGATGGTTTCAGCAGTGGCTTCCGGGCGGTTCCAATAGCCTTTCATATTCTTCGCAGAACGGGTCGCGATTTCGCCGATGGTCCGAGGCGGCAATATCTCGCCAGTCTCCGGATCGATAATCTTGATCTCGACGCCGGGCAGAGGCGTGCCAACCGAACGCATTTTCTCATTGCCATTGACGTCATGATCTTCGGGATTAAGCGTGGTGATCGTCCCCGAAGTCTCGGTCATGCCGTACATCTGGACAAAGCCGCAGCCAAGCACATCCATCGCCTGTTTCATCAGCTCGAGCGGAATCGGCGAGGCGCCATAGGTGATATATTTGAGGTTGGAAAAATCGACCTCCCTGGCCCGCGGATGATTAAGCAATATCTGGATAGCCGCCGGAACCATGAATATTTTTGAGATATTATATTGGGCGATCAGATCCAGCGCCTGGGTCGGATCATATTCCGGCAGGACAATGGCGCTGCCGCCAGTGAACATCACGGCCAGTCCGGTGCCGGTCCCGCTGATATGGAAACAGGGCATGGCGAGCAAGGTGATCTCGCCGGGGACCGGCTTTTGCCAGTCCATCAAATCCTCTTCGGTGATCCCGGCGCTGCGCGACGAAAAAATCGAGCCATTGGTCATGATCGCCCCCTTGGGGTGGCCTGTCGTGCCGGAGGTATAGAGCTGCAGCGCATCATCGTCTTCGGCGCAAGGCACCATCGGATCGACCGGATCAAAA
The DNA here is from genome assembly GCA_013204445.1 of Sphingomonadales bacterium. Classification (GTDB taxonomy): domain Bacteria; phylum Pseudomonadota; class Alphaproteobacteria; order Sphingomonadales; family Sphingomonadaceae; genus Parasphingorhabdus. The sequence goes on along the minus strand of JABMNS010000298.1, from coordinate 3,473 downwards.
CCATCGCGCCAGGCAGGATAGCCGAGAAAATAACCCTCAGCTTTCTCGCTGCCCAGGATCAGCTCAACATGATCAAGCTCTTTTCTGATCTTACCGGCAAGATCTTCAAAACCGGGGCCGATGAAGAGAGTTTTGGCCTGACAATCGTTCAGGATATAGGCAACTTCGGGCGGAGCCAGCCGCCAGTTGACCGGCACCATGACCGCGCCCAGCTTGGCCGCGCCGACCAATATTTCGAAATAGAGATGGCTGTTCTTGCCCATGTAGGCGATCCGGTCGCCCTTGCGGACACCTTTGGACATCAGTGCCTGCGCTGCCCGGTTGCTGCCGGCATCCAGCGCGGCGTAAGTCATCTCGTCCCCTTCAAAAGTAAAGACAACCGCATCCGGCTGTTCCTGCGCCTGAAAACGCACCACATCGCCAATGGAAATAATTTCTTCTTCGGTCATACAAATATCCTCTGTGCGCGATTCCGCGATCGGCTTTTCTACAAGATACATAGAGAGGCCGCGATATGATACAGCCTAGCAGATTGACTAGCCGCGAGGCCCCAAATCCGGTGGCATCCGAGCGGCATTTCTCTAGGGTTGGTCCATGCACAAACTGGCATTGCATCAGATCACGATGATGGAGGGCGGACCAGAGGGTCTGGTGCGCTTCGCTGCCGAGGCCGGACTGGACGGGGTCTGCCTGTTCACCGCCACGCCGCTCGACGCGAAGGGTCAGGATATGTTCCCGGTGGTGAATCCGGCAGCGACTTCGTCATTCAAGCGCCTGCTTCGCGACCATGATATGCGGATCATCAACGCCGAATATTTTCCGGTGATGCCGGAACGGGACGTTGCGGAATATCTGCCCGCCATAATGCTTGCCGCAGAATTGGGCGCGAAACGCCTGGTCACCCATATCCATGAAACCGACAGGCAACGCGCCGAGGATCAGCTATCAAAACTATGTGCTATGGCTCTCGTCAACGGACTGGGAGTCGGTCTGGAATTCACAGGATTTTCTTATGGCTGCAACAGCCTTGGCAGCGCAGCCACGCTGCATGGTCGCGTGAACCAGCCCAATCTGACAATCGCGATCGATGCGCTTCATCTTTTCCGCACCGGCGGCACGCTGGAACAATTGCAGGCCGTGGACCCGGCAATCATCGGCTATGCCCAGCTGTGCGATGGTCCGGACTTCCGACCATCGAGCGATTATCTGGATGAAGCGATGAACCGGATGATAGCCGGAGAAGGTGTTTTTCCGCTGCGTGACTTTGTGGCTTTGCTCGGTCCGCATATTGATATTGATATTGAAGTACCCAATTCAGCACCGCTGGCCGGATCGGGGGCCAGAGTATGGGCGCATCGCGCCATTGCCGCCAGCCGCACCCTGTTGATCGAAAGAAAATGACATGGTCCACGCTAATCTGATCGACCGCGCCAGAATTGCCGACCATGTGCTGGGCAATGCAACCGGCATGACTGGAAACTCTATCGCTCGATTTTCGACGATCAGCTGACCATCGATTTTTCAGGCTGGTCCGGTGGACCGGCGGCCAGAATGAGCGCCGACGACTAGGTTGCCGGGGTTCGCGCCACTCTGGAGCCCTTTGATGCCAATCAGCATGTGCTGACCAATTTCCTTATCGAGGTCGATGGCACCGATGCCACCTGCAACTGCTATATGGCCGCTCATCATCATCTGGTGCCCGGCGATCTGAGGGAAATGCATAGCATTGGCGGCTATTATGTTCAAAATTTACGACGCGCAGCTGCGGTCTAGCTAATTCATCAGCTGCAATTGAACGTCACCTGGTAAATGGGCGACAGAGCTTTTTTGAACAGGCGGCGCTGCGCAGCCTATAGGGCGCAATCGCCAAAGCCGAACATGTCAGGCATCATTGCGATAAAGGCGGCACGGTTGGTGGCGCTTTGACCACCGGCAGGTCCGAGAGATCGAGCCAGTCATTTCCGGACTGGCCATAATAGCTGTCGAGCACCGCAAAGGGCAGCCGGAAAGGCCGCCCCCAGCCATCATTCCACATCGCGACCACACCGGTGCTGGTTGCCGGATCAAATATCATCGTCGAGCGATAGCCGTCGACCGCACCGCTATGCCCGACCAATTGCCGTCCGGCGTAAGTGAAGCTCCGCCAGCCGAGGCCATAGGTTGCCTCGCCAAGGGCGCGGGCGAGATCGCCGCTATAAGGATGCCGGGTCTTGACCAAGGGCGCGTGGGCCAATGCCAGCGCCTTGCTCGACAGGACATCCTTATTTTCGTCCATATGCGCGCGCATCCAGCGCGCCATGTCAACAATATTGCTGCTGACGCCCGCGGCCGCAGGAACCCGCCAGTAGGATTCTGACAGGGTTCGCACTTGGTCACCACGATGGGGCCGCGCCCAGCTTTGCGCGCCGGTCAGACCCGCCATGCCAAATTGCGCACTCTTCATGCCAAGCGGTTTGAATAAATGCTTTTGCACCGCGTCAGAATATATAGTTCCCGCTGCCTGTCCCAATATCTCGCTCGCCGTATCAAAGGCAATGTTCTGATAGCTGTGACATGTGCCCGGTACACATTGCAACGGAGCAGCGGCCAGCTGCATGCGGAGCAGGCTAGGGTCTTCGCCATCCTCCAGCCTGGTATCATAGGCATTTTTGGTGAGGCCGGTCCGATGGGATAGCAGCTGCGCGAGCGTTATCTGCGACTCGGCTCCGCCGGGGAGCCTGAGCGACGAATGCCAGATGCTCAGCGGGGCATTGAGGTTGAGCTTGCCTTGTTCCGACAATTTTGCGGCAAGCGATCCCGCCACGCCTTTTGATACCGAGGCCCAACGGAACACCGTTTGTGGTGTCACCCGCTCGCCGCTTTGCTTGTCAGTCACACCATAAGTGGAAACGAAACGCAAATCGCCATCCTCGACAATCGCTACTGCCAGGCCCGCCATTTCCGGACGCGCCGCAAGCGCCGCAAAGTCCCGGTCGAGACCACTATAATCGATCTTTCCCTGCCAGTCACCGGGCTCGATTGGCAGATGGATTTCCGCTTTTGGTTCGACAAGGGCAGGTAACGGAAAGCGGGTTTTCTGTTCAACCAAGGCTCGATAGCCATACCAGCCGACGAGCAACAGAGCAGCAAGCCCGAACAGCAGCGCCAGATATTTTTTCACCGTCAATATCTTATAATTCTATTTCATAAGCTGCAGTGGTTTTCGCGGCGACATCCTCGGCGCTGATACCCGGAGCCAGTTCGATCAGCCGGAACGGGCTGTCATGGTCGGGACGCTGGAAAACACATAGATCGGTAATGATCATGTCGACGACATTGGTGCCAGTCAGTGGCAAAGTGCAAGCAGGGATGAATTTGGTGCTGCCGTCTTTCGCGCAATGGTCCATCACGACGATGATTTTCTTCACGCCAGCGACCAGATCCATCGCACCGCCCATGCCCTTGATCATCTTGCCGGGGATCATCCAGTTGGC
>JABMNS010000297.1 GCA_013204445.1 Sphingomonadales bacterium | reverse complement strand
CGCCAGATGATATCATTATGGCTATCCGGCCAGAAGAACCGCTTCTTCATCCGCCAGCCGTCGATAATATCGCCAACCAGATAGAGGGTATCGCTATCCACATGATCGAGAAAATCGATCAGCAGAGCGGCGTTGCAGCCGCGGGTACCCAGATGGATATCGGAAATCCAGATCGTCCGATATCGGGTCCGGTCCCGTTTATGCACCCGCGGCTTCCGCTTGAGACGGGCTTCATAGCGATCGGCGTCGAGCAACGGAATATCGGCTTTGGTAAGGGGGGGATGCTTGGACATAAAAACTCCCATGAAAACTATTCATAGGCGTTGTCCTACGCTTTGATTATTACAGCTAGATTCCCATTTTATGAAGATTTAATGACGTAAAACCAAGGCTTTCAGAAACGATTACACCTGTGTTTGCAGGTGCAAGACGGCGCGATCACTGGTCAGGAATTCAGCGACCGACGTGACGTCCCAGTCCTGACCCTCATCGTCAAAGACGATATCGTCCAATATCTCGGGTCGCAGGCGGCAGACTATGAATAGAGCCACCTTGCCTGACCCGCGTCAATTTGGCTAGGTTTGTGCATGTTCAAATGCATCAATCGCGATGCGAATACCGAATTCTTCAAATGCTTCGCGGGCGGCTCTCTCGCCATTTTCACGCCCACCGCCGAGCAAATCCAACATGTCGGGAAAAGGAATGTCCGGATTATTGTCCCGGCGATAGACCAGAATATGATCGTCAATGAAGAGCGCGACTTTCGCGCCGTGAAAATCAGCTTCGCCGCTCGCGATCCGATTCTGGATCATATTGGACTATTCTATGATCAGCACGATCTTGCCGATATGATCACCGGCTTCCATATGCGCATGGGCCTTGGCGGCATCGGCGAGCGGAAAACTCTCGTCCATCACCGGTTTCAGCTTGCCCGCTTCCACGTCCGGCCAGACATAGCGGTATAGCTCATCGGCGAGCAGCGCCTTGCGTTCCAACGACTGCGGCCGGAGAGTCGAGCCGGTGAGGATCAGCCGTTTCATCATCACATGAGCCATGTTGATCGTCGCCTGCAACCCGCCTTGCACCGCGATCGTCACATGACGGCCATCTTCTTTCAAACATTGCAGGTTGCGCGCGACATAGTCGCCGGCAACCATATCGAGCACGATTTCAACCCCTTTTCCGTCGGTGATCTTGTTGATCTCCTCGACAAAGTCCTGACTTTTATAATTGATCGCATGATCGGCACCGATCTGCTTGGCGGCGGTACATTTCTGATCGCTGCCGCAGGTCACGATGACATTCAGGCCAAAAAGCTTGCCGAGCTTGATCGACATCGTGCCGATACCGCTCGTGCCGCCATGGACCAGTACCGTTTCCCCTTCGCGGGCAAAGCCGCGGTTGAAAAGATTGCCCCAGACGGTGAACAAAGTTTCTGGCAGCGCCGCCGCTTCCAACATGGTCAGGCCTTCGGGAACCTCGAGACATTGTCCGACCGGCGCAACACAAAATTCGGCATAGCCACCGCCATTGGTTAGCGCACAAATCTTGCGACCGAACCATTCCGGCCCGACGCCCTCGCCCAGTGCTACGACGGTGCCGGACACTTCCAGACCAGGCAGAGGCGATGCCCCCGCAGGTACGGGATAAAAGCCCATGCGCTGGATTACGTCCGGTCGATTCACCCCGGCAGCGGCAACCCGGATCAGCACTTCGCCTTCATCCGGCTGCGGAATCGCAACGCTTACAGATTTCAAGACTTCGGGTCCGCCTGGCTCGCTGATCGCGATGGCGGTCATTTCTTTGTGCAACAAGTCAGATACGGCCATTGAATAAACCCCAGGAAATTTGCGGCGTCCCTTATTTTCGTCCCTTATTGACAGCAAAGCACATGCGGTCAACATTAGCCTGCAGGAGGCATGTCGATTCATGGATGATGACGAAAATTTGCCGCGCGATGCCAAAGCTCCCCTGGCCTTGCTGGTCAAACAGGATCTCGATCCGTTATCGGTGGACGAGCTGGATCAGCGGATTTCCGTGTTGAAATCAGAAATAAGTCGCTGTGAAACGAAGAAAAGCTTTGCCGTGACCCACCGGGCCAGTGCCGAAAATCTGTTCAAAAGGTGATAAATGCTAGCTTTAGGACGTGTTGACAAAGGGGATTCCCAAAGCGCGTAGTTTCTGATTCAAGGTAGCTTT
>JABMNS010000296.1 GCA_013204445.1 Sphingomonadales bacterium | reverse complement strand
GCCAAGGCCCATCGACCTCCATATATGCGCAGCCTCGGTCGGGACGTAGCGCAGCCTGGTAGCGCATCACACTGGGGGTGTGGGGGTCGGAGGTTCGAATCCTCTCGTCCCGACCAATTTTTCAAACACTTAGCGACATTTTTTAAGAAATCACTTTACCCTGTTTTCATGCTGGTGGTGCGCTGGTGGTGCAGATTTCTGAAATTAAATTTCAACTGCCGCGCATTTTATATTCCCGATTGATGCTTTTGCGCACCAATATAGAGTGCGGCGACTATGGTTCCGAATTGAAATTTGAACCAATTCCCCCTACGCTTTGACCATCGATGCAGGAGCAGTTGCCTCTTCGCCCAGCCGAGTTTGTGAAAATTCGGGACGGCTTCATCGCGTTCCTCAAGCAACCGGCTGGAACGCCGATTGAGCATGTCATTCCACCAGACATAATTGATGTAATGGCATTAGCGGCAAGGCGCGGGCGCAAACATCGCCAGATGCTCGACATCGTGCGCGGTGTTTCCATCTTGGTAGCAGCTATGGGTGCGATAATTAGCCTCGCAATCGAACCCATGATTGTAGGGATATTGGTGCTAGTAGCAGGCGGCTTGGCATTTATTTGGGCGCATAACCGACGCAAGGTTCGCTATGAGTTGGAAATTGACCAGCTTGTCACTGAACCAAACGAGGTGCTTCAACGCAATTTGCGGGCGCTGGATGATTTCCGCAATTTGATCGCTAGCGGCGATATGCCTTGTGAAGAACGCCTTCCCGATGGAGCCGTCAAACCGGTATCGGCAAACATGCTTCGTGCCTTCGGGGCAGATCATGGAGCGCTTCTGGTGTTGAGCCGCGATCAGGGACTTTGGCAATGCATACCGTGTCGCCCCATTCCGATGAGCGCATTATGGGTCAGGCTTGGTGGGCGCATTGCACCGGTGTTTGTTACATCACGGGCCTTGCTTGACACAGCCGACCGGCAGCTTTTCGACAGCCGCATCGAATGGTTATTGTCTCATGCCGACCACGCAAACCCCCGCGCGCAATCGTTTCGAGAAGATGTACAGGCCATAGTCGCTTTGCGACGACCAGAATTCGAAGGGCTTACCTTCGAACAAAAGAAACAAAACCTCACAGACAACAAAGAATTCAGCGCAAGCCGTTTAGAAAAGCTGCATGCAGGGATTTATCCCCCATTCAACAAGTTTTTGACTTCGTTGCCGATGCATGAATTTCCGTGAATGTGGAACTGAATAGCTTCTAACGCCTCCGGACGCCACGTTCTGCATTCCAACGAATGATAGGACAACAATATGACACCCCATCGAGATCAGCTCCTGACCGTTAAAGACGTGCTTCAAGTCACCGGTTTCAAATCACGCACCACGCTCTACCGCCGTGCACGTAGCGGCGATTTTCCCTGTCCCTGCCATATCGGCGCTGGCAAAATCCGCTGGCGTTCGGGCGACATCGAGGACTGGCTGAATAGCCTCCAGACGCGCCGCTACTAAATCCAACCCCCTTTTGCTCATTTTACGTGTCTTACGAAAGGAATCGCTATGTCCAAACCATCTCTGCTTGCCCGCCTGACCGGCTGGCCAAACATAACCAACAAATATCGCGCGCACTGGCGTGTGATGATCCACACGCACTCTCTGATCCTCCAGTTGCTCGAAGACAATGCGGATGGTGACACGCGCCGCGCTTCGCTTGCCGAATGGCATCGCGCCGAACGCCCTGTCGTTGATATTTTGCGCGGCACGACTTCTCTGTTTCGGATCGACGGCCCAAGGCAATTTCTTGGTCATGATGCTTTCGCAATGGGATCTCTGATCGAAGGCCCCGGTGTCACAGCGCATCTTGATCCGATTGAAACGCTGCACCTTGAGGAGCGGGTTCGGCAAGCCATCGAGAAGGAAATATTGGGCTGGATCGACGAGCATGGATTGCAGGATCGTCCTTCGATTGAATCCCATGTTGACCGTGATGTAGCAGACCCAAAAGCACTCGCGCGAATGATCGACTGGGTTGGCCGGGACCGCTGGACGGAGGCAAAATCCTATGTCCGGTAATCTCATAACATGGAGCAAAAAAAATGGCCGCGATACTTCGTATCGGACCAGCAATTTAGATACACACCTCACGCACGGGTGCATCCAGCTTTTCCGCCAGTTTTCGAGGGTGCGCCAAGGGTGCGCGAATTTTTTGGACAATCGAAGTCGCGCAATTGCGCCGTTTTTTGAGGGTGCGCAGCGCACCCTCGGGAAGGCGGCGCGATGACACCTGTCCATCACTCCGTCCGACTGCCTGTCGCGCTCGATAAGGCGTTACGGGCATTGGCCGAACGGAAGGGCGTCAGCGTTTATGCGATGCTTCAACGGAGCGTGAAAGTCGGAATTGCGATGCAAGTGAACCCGCCTGCAAGGGATACCGATAACCACGAAATTATCACCGAACTGGCATCCATCGCCACGAGGATTGTTGACGTGGAGCGGATGCTGGACCGGGCGCTGTTCACGTCCTGCGCTGCCTATTGTTACGCCCGCAATGCTTCGCAAGGCACGCGCAAAACCGACGAAATCATAACCGCCGAGATCACCGCTGCCTATGATCGCCAGCGGCGTTTGTCGCGCGAGGCAAAATCATGAGCAATGATAGCGACCGCCGCACCCATGCCGACGCCGTGCGGCGGCACAACCGGACCAACCAGTTCACTCGTTTGAAACGGCACGCCGGGATCATGCTGGCAACCGTCGCAACAGGCGCATTCCTTACGCCCTATACGATGCTCGAAACGGAAGTGTTTCGGACAGCGGCAATTTATCAATATGCCCAAGCCAAGACGTGGTTTTCAGAAGGCACCATTTCCAATCCCACGATGGTCATCCATGTAGATGGCAGTGACTATACCGTTCCGACCGCCGCCGTCATCGCTTATCCTTATTATCGGAATGGCAACAAGGCCGTGGTTTCCAAATTCGGGATTGGTGCATGGTTCGGCTTTGTCGGTTGGTTGGCGGGATTGATTCTGTTGCG
>JABMNS010000295.1 GCA_013204445.1 Sphingomonadales bacterium | reverse complement strand
TCTGCCCCAGACCAATAACGTCGGCACCGACAAATCCAGTCGTCAGAATGTTGGTTTTCATGTTCAGCTGAATGACGTGAATCCCGGCATCCTCGGCGCGTTTCAGCAGCCGCGCATAGGATTGCACATCAGGGTTCTGAACCACCAGTACATCGGGCTTTTCCGAAATCAGCGAAGTAATCGTCTGTGCGCCCGCTGCAGTGTTGAAGTTCGAGTTGCGAACCTCGTAATCATAGCCAAGGGCTGTGGCCTGCTTTGCCATCATCTTGGACCAGCCTTCGGTCAGATCCAGACCCATAAATACCGGCACAAAGACAACTTTCTTGCCCTTTACCGTGTCATAATACCCAGCCCGCGCCGGGTCGTCGATGCTTTGCTGGGCGATGACGCTGTGGCTGACCGCCATCGACGCAATCGCCGTCGCAACATAAGCGAGTTTCTTTAACGTTTTCATGTTTTCCTCCTCCATGATAGAAATTGGCCGTTGTTGGCCTTGGTCGTAATTGGCTCAGCGCTCCTAAATATCGCCTTGCTTGGCAGTTTCTTCGTTGCGCGGGTTAAGGATGCTGTCCAGCAAGATAGCCGCCAGCAGGACCAGACCCTTGATCAGACTTTGCGCCTCGAATGAAACATTCAGAATGGTCATGCCGTTGACGATGGTGCCGATCAGCAGGGTTCCGACAATCACATTGGCCACACCGCCGCGCCCACCCGACAAACCGATACCACCCAGCACAACGACCAGAATAACGTCATAGATCCAGCCAAGATTGAAAATGCGGGTGTCCATGCTGCTGGATGATGCCGACAGGACCAACCCGGCAAACATGGCGATCACCGCCGCCATGACATATTTCAGGATAATGATGGGCCGAACCGGAATGCCCGCGTTTCGAGCCGCCGCAAGGTTATCGCCGATGGCATAGATAAACAGGCCCAGCCGGGTCCTGCTCAGAAACACATGCACCAAAAACGCCGCAACGACAAAGGCAAGAACCGAATAGGGAATCCCCACGATCGAGCCTCGCCCAATCCACGCGATTACATTCAGTTCCGGCGGCCAGGGGATAATGTCATATTCGAATAACCCGCTCTGGCCGATGCCTGCAATGCCGATCCCGACCGCAAGCGTGGTGAACAGCGGCGGAATTTCGGCATAGGCCACCAGAATCCCATTGGCGACGCCAATGGCAACCGCAAAGGCCAGACCGACGAACAGGCCGACACCCGGCGGATATCCGGCAATGACCAGCGTCATGACAACACCCGTGGGAATAGCCAACGACGCGATCATCGACAGATCAATGCCCCGCCCGATCACCACAATCGCCATACCAAGCCCCAGGATACCCAGGACCGACACCGACCGCACCAAAGCGAGCAGGTTGCCAAAGGTCAGAAAACCGGGCAGCACGAGGGCAAACACCACAAATATCGCGCCAAACAAAACTGCCACAATCGCTTGTTGGTCCAGCTTCATGTTTTGAATAATGGCCTTCATGCGTTTCCTCCGGGAACCGTCAAAACAGCAGCCCAGCCACGATACACGTACAGCCCCAGCTTCTGAACGGTCGTCATCTGGCTTTTTCGCCTCTCGTCTGTGCTGCAAGGGCCATTGGGCCTCCCCGGCAATTTTCTGCAAATTTTACAGTCGCGCAACTTCATTGTGCCGCCTTAAACGCCACGCCCGCCATCGACTTCCAGCGAAACACCGGTGATGAATTCAGCGTCGTCCGAGCAAAGGTACAGCGCCGCGCCCGCGACATCCGACGGGCGCCCAAGACGGCCCAGAGGGATCGTAGCCAGGAACGCTTTGCGATTTTCGGGTGTGTCCTCGACCCCCATGAAATGTTCGGTCAGGCCGGTTTCGGCCAGCACCGGGCAAATAGCGTTTACCCGGATATTGTCGGGTGCGAGTTCCACAGCCATGCCTTTGGTCAGGTTCAGGGCTGCACCCTTGGACCCATTGTACCAGACCAGCCCCGGACGCGGACGCAATGCCCCAATCGAAGCGATGTTGATGATCGTGCCTCCTCCGTACTTGCGCAACACCGGCACGCCTGCCAGCGCTGCCAGATAGATCGCTTTGGTGTTGACGGCGAATATCCGGTCATATGTGTCTTCATCCACGTCAAACATCGAACCATTGCGGCTGGTAAAGCCTGCGTTGTTGATCAGGATGTCGAGACGGCCAAATTTTTCCTCGGCCAATGCGATCATCGCCGCAACGTCAGGTTTTGAAGTCACGTCGGTGGTGATGGCAACTGCGGCAGCGCCAATTTCGTCGGCCACGCGTTTTGCGGCCGTGCCGTTGATGTCGGCGACAACCACTTTGGCGCCCTCAGCGGCAAACCGCTTGGCAATACCTTCGCCGAACCCTGACCCTGCCCCGGTGATGATCGCCACTTTGTTCTTGATGCGCATATTCGCTTCCTTGTCAGTCATGTTTGAATACGATGGTTTTTGTCACAGTGAATTCATGCAGCGCAGAAAATCCCTTTTCGCGCCCGTGGCCACTGTGTTTGACGCCGCCAAACGGCAGCTCGACTCCGCCGCCCGCGCCGTAATTATTGACGAAGACCTGACCGCAGCGCAGCGCTTTAGCGACCCGCATCTGGCGCTTGCCATCGGCGGTCCACACACCGGCGATCAGCCCGAAATCGGTGCCATTGGCGATGCGGATCGCATCGGCCTCGTCCTCAAACGGAATGGCGGCAAGGATCGGTCCGAAAACCTCTTTTTGAGCCAACGGGTTGCCCTCGGGAACCGGGCCATACAATGCCGGTTGCACGTAAAACCCATCAACGGGCGCCCCGGTATCCAGAGTGGCCTGAGCGATACGGGGCAGCCCATCCTTTTCCGCCTGAGCGACAAAGCCCTGAACCAGCGCCCGTTGCTTGGCACTGATCAGCGGCCCGCAATTCAGATCCTGCTGATGCGACCCAACCCGCAGATTGCTGATGCGCGCGCCCAGCTGCCCGATGAAGTCGTCATAAATGTCGCGCTGCACCAGAACCCGGCTGCCGGCAGAACAGGTCTGGCCACCATTCTGGACAATCCCAGCCACCACCACCGGCAGGGCAGCATCAAAATCCGCGTCCGAAAAGATGATCTGAGGTGATTTGCCGCCCAGTTCCAGAACGCAAGGCCGGTGGAATTGTGCCGATGCGGTCTGAACCAGCGTGCCAACAACGGGCGAGCCGGTGAAAGACACAAAATCCAGACCCGGATGCGCCGTCAGCGCCGCGCCGGCAATTGTCCCGTAGCCCGTCACGACATTTATAGCACCGGGCGGAAAGCCTGCCTCGTTGGCCAGTTCGGTGATCCGAAGGCAACTCAGACAAGCCTCTTCAGCAGGTTTGAGCACCGTCGCATTGCCGGTGGCAAGTGCTGGTGCCAAGGTGCGGCCGAACATTTGTGCCGGATAGTTCCATGGAATGATATGCCCGGTCACACCATGCGGTTCGCGAATTACGGAAACAAAATATTCCTTCAGATAGGGAATGGTTTCGCCGTGGATCTTGTCAGCCGCGCCGCCGTAAAATTCAAAATACCGGGCACATGAGGCAATATCGGCCCGCGCCTGGGTCATCGGCTTGCCGGTGTCTCGGGCCTCGATCTGGGCCAGGTTTTCGGCATCTGCACTGATCAGCGCACTGAGTTTCAGCATCAGGCGACCGCGATCAGCCGGGACCATCTGGCCCCATTCGCCTTTTAGGCTGGCGCGCGCGGCATTAACCGCCAGATCAATATCGCGCGCATTGCCACTGGGAATGCGCGTGAAAACCTGGCCGTCGCTGGGGCAAGTCACGTCAATGAAGTTGTCTGAATCCGAATCAATCCACAGACCATTGATGAATATCTTGTCGTTGTTCATGCCCGCCCCTCCCCTGGCTTGCTGCTGTCGCCACACTAAAAAGTATCGGGCGCCTTGCGCCTTTGAACGCTTTATATGTTGAAGCCGCGCCGCCACCGCCGCTCCAACGGTCCAGTCCTTAGTTCCCGTGCTGAAAATATATGGGTAATTGTTTCATGCGTAAAATGCTGATTTGTGATACCATCCATGTAATTTCGGCATGATCAAAAAAATTCGCGCACCGGACCGGGGTACTCAGCCGATCCCACACAAAGGACAAAGATCAAAATGAACCTGATCCATCTTTCGAATTTCATTCAAGTCGTCGAATGGGGTAACATCTCGAAGGCTGCGCAGTTCCTGAATATCGCCCAACCTGCGCTGAGTCGGCAAATCCTATCTCTGGAAGAGGAGTTGGGTGCCAAATTGCTGCGTCGCCACACCTGGGGCGTTGAGCCAACCGAGGACGGCAAGAACTTTCTGGAATGCGCCCGCCGCATCCAAAAAGAATGCACCGCTGCCAGAGAAAGCGTGCAATTAAAGAAAGGCAGCCCCGTTGGCACCGCTTATCTTGGGGTTCCTTCTGCCTATGCTGTCACCCTGGTGCCACCGCTGCTACAGCGGATGCGGGTGATCTATCCAAACATCCGTGTCCATGTAGTCGAGGCCTTTAGCGGCACGATTTA
>JABMNS010000294.1 GCA_013204445.1 Sphingomonadales bacterium | reverse complement strand
CCCTTAAGGACAACCCAGGCATTGAACGCGCTCAATGTGGGGCCGGTGTTGCGGGTGAAGGCGAGCAAAGTTTCTTCAATAAATTGTTCGCTGCCACAGACCGCACCAGCGAGAACACGCCCTTGTCCGTCCATCATCTTAGTTGCGCTATAGGCGACCACGTCGGCGCCAAATTCCATGGGCCGCTGGAGCACATTGGTGGCGAACGCATTGTCAACGACGCTAGTTATGCCTTTGGCCCTCGCCAGATCACAAACGCTGCGGATGTCGATCACATCCATGGTCGGATTGGCGGGCGTTTCGAAGAAGAAGACTTTCGTCTTGGGCGTAATCGCCTGTTCCCAATTTTCAATCTCGCGGCCGTCGACCACGGTCGTGTCGATACCGAATTTGGGGAGCAAACTATCGGTCAGCCAGCGACAAGACCCGAAAAGGGCGCGGCTGGCGACGACATGGTCGCCCGCTTCCAGCTGGCAGAGCAAGGCCGCCGTCATCGCCGCCATGCCCGATGCAGTAGCGCGACAGGCATCCGCGCCTTCCATGATCGCAATCCGTTCTTCCAGCATCTGCACCGTCGGATTTTGCAGACGGCTATAGGTCATGCCATCCTGCTCGCCAGCGAAGCGGGCAGCGGCATCCTCGGCGCAGTCATAGCTATAGCCCGATGTCAGGAAGAGCGCTTCAGATGTCTCGCCAAATTCGCTGCGCATCGTGCCGCTTCGAATCGCCTGGGTCGCCGGGCGCCAAGTCTTAGTTATATCGCGATTCTGACCAGTGTTTCTTTTCATAATGCTATCCTAGCCGCCCGTCAGTTGCGCGACAATAGCGTCGCCGATTTCCGTGGTCGAAGCTTGGCCGCCCAGATCGTGGCCAAGCACGCCCTGTGCGAGCACGTCGGCAACCGCCGCTTCAATCCGGCTTGCTTCTGCTTCCATAGCGAAACTGTGCCGCAACATCATCGCGGCGGACAATATCATGGCGGAGGGATTGGCAATGCCACGCCCGGCAATATCCGGTGCGCTGCCATGGATAGGTTCGTAGAGGCCCTTGGTGTCTTCACCCAGCGAGGCGGACGCCAGAAGACCGATTGAGCCGACGCACATGCTCGCCTGATCGGAGAGAATATCACCGAACAGATTGCCAGTGACAACCACGTCAAACTGACCCGGATTGCGAACCATCTGCATCGCGGCATTGTCTATATACATATGGCTGAGCTCGACTTCGGGATATTCGGCTGACGTCTCGATCATCACGTCGCGCCACAATTGCGATGTTTCCAGCACATTGGCCTTGTCCACCGAACAGAGGCGCTTGCCGCGCACCATGGCGGTCTTGAAAGCAACATGGGCGATGCGCCGGACTTCGCTCTCATCATAAGACATGACGTCATAGCCCTCACGCAGGCCATCCGCTGTTTTGCGCATACCCTTTTCGCCAAAATAGACATCGCCGTTCAGTTCTCGGACGATGACGACATCGATGGTGCGCGCGATTTCCGGTTTCAGGCCGGAAGCATCCTCCATGCCCGGAAACATTTTGGCAGGCCGCAAATTGGCGAATGTCTGCATTTCCTTGCGCAGGCCCAGCACCGCCTGTTCGGGGCGCAAATGCCGTTCCAGATTATCGCAGGATGGATCGCCGACCGCGCCGAACAAAACCGCGTCGGCCGATTTCGCCAGTGCCACCGTTTCCGGAGGTAGCGGATGACCATGGTTGCGATAGGCGACACCGCCGACATCGGCGTGCTCCAGACGCAGGTTCGGCAAATCCATAACCGCCAGCACGCGCAGCGCCTCGACCATGATTTCCTGACCAATACCGTCACCGGCGAGCACCGCAATATGCATGAAATTTCCCTCTTGTAAGCGCGACGTTCCTGCCGCGCCTTGACGCGTTACGCAACCACCCTTTTCAGGCGATCGACCAAAACCGTCCGCGCTGCCATCACGTCCCGGCGGCGATCTTCGAAAAAATGGCGTTTCAGGAAAAAGCCGGTGACACGCAGGCCGTCAAATATATCATCCCATTCAGGAGTAACCGGCTCTTTCAGAAAGGCCGGAAACGGCAACAGGCGATCCTTGTAAAGGCTCCCGGCTCCTATGCTGACCGCCATGGCGCTCTTCGGGCTGATATAGACCAAATCATCCTGAGACCCGGTCACCGCGCATTTATCCAGCGTCAGTCCAAAGCCCAGTTCCGAGAGCAGCAGCAGCTCATAGCGCACCAAAGCCACCGCCCAGCCCTTGGCGGACGGAGCGCCGCAAATGGCGTCGAGCAAGGCAGACAAAGCTAAATGCAGCTGCGGATAGCTTTGCTCTTCCGGCAACACCGTCGCGGTCAAGGCGGTCACCCAGTCCAGCGCCGCGCTTGCCAGCGGCTCGCCAAGGAAAGGCCCCCGGCTGTGCTGCAATTCCGCCGTCATCGACGCCAGCTGCCCCTCGGTCCGCGCCCGATAATCGGCCTGCACGATATTCGACGGGATCAGCACGGGCCGCATCGTCCGCGAGTGCGCACCGCGCACATAGCCGGTGACCAGACCATTTTTGGGGGTGAGCGAACGGACAACCGCGCCATGCTCGCCATGTGATTTGACCGAACAGATGATCGCGGAGGTGCGGAGGCTAGGCATGGAAAAAATCGTAGATTTTCTGAGCTACTGTCGCCGATACACCCGGCGCGCCCTGCAGATCATCGAGCGAGGCATTTTTCGCCGCTCGCGCCGTTCCGAAATGAAGCAGCAGCGCCTTTTTCCGCGATGGACCGATACCGGGCACATCATCCAGCGAACTATGCCCGACCGATTTGGCGCGTCTGGTCCGGTGTGCGCCGATGGCAAAGCGATGAGCTTCGTCGCGCAACCGCTGGAGATAGAAGAGTACCGGGCTGTTCATCGGCAGGTTGATTTGGCGGCCATCGGGCAGGTGGAATGTCTCCCTCCCGGCATTGCGGTCGGGGCCCTTGGACACGCCGATCATCACCACATCCTCGACGCCAATTTCGGCCAGCGCCTCCCTTGCTGCGCTCATCTGGCCCTTGCCGCCATCAATCAGCACCAGATCGGGCC
Source organism: Sphingomonadales bacterium (assembly GCA_013204445.1). Taxonomy (GTDB): domain Bacteria; phylum Pseudomonadota; class Alphaproteobacteria; order Sphingomonadales; family Sphingomonadaceae; genus Parasphingorhabdus. The sequence continues at coordinate 3,077 of JABMNS010000294.1, read as the reverse complement.
ACTCGCCTCTCTCGCGATCCGGGTCCTCCTTTTGCGCACGAGAAAAACGCCGTTCCAGCACTTCGCGCATCATCGCGAAATCGTCGCCGGGTGCGATAGCCGGATTTTTGATATTAAATTTGCGATAGGCATTTTTGCGGAAACCTTCCGGCCCGGCCACAACCATGCCGCCGACCATATTGGTGCCTTGAATATGGCTGTTATCATAGATTTCAATCCGATCCGGCACCGCATCCAGTTCCAGCAAGTCGACCATCTCGCGCATAATTTTGGCTTGGGTGGAGGTTTCCGCCAACCGCCGGTCCAACGCTTCTTCGGCATTGCGGCTGGCCTGAGTCAACAGCTTCCGGCGATCCCCGCGCTGCGGCTTGGAAACGCTCACCTTATAGGCAGCCTTAGTACTAAGGGCCTCTGCCACCAATTCCCCATCTGGCAATTTCCGGTCGAGCAACACCAGTTTGGGCGGCGGCATCTGGCCGTAAAATTGCATCAGGAAGCTGGAGAAAACCTCCTCGATCTCGACATTTGTTGTGTGTGCAGGGAAGAAGCTGCGGTGACCCCAATTCTGGCCACCACGGATAAAAAAGATTTGGATGCAAACGGTCGAGCCCTTCGCCGCCAGCGCAAAAATATCGGTATCTGGCAGCCCCTGGGCATTGATCGCCTGATTGCCCTGGATGAAGGTCAGCGCCTTCAGCCGGTCGCGATAAATCGCGGCCATTTCGAAATCGAGACCGTCGGCCGCCTTTTCCATCGCGTCACCCAGCTTATGCTGCACGGCGGTCGACTTGCCCGACAGAAAGTCGCGCGCGTCCTCGACCAGCTCGGCATAACCTTCCTTGCCGATTCGGTCGACGCACGGCGCCGAGCAACGTTTAATTTGATAAAGCAGGCAGGGTCGCGACCGGTTGTTGAAAAAACTGTCGGTGCAGGAGCGCAGCAGAAACAGCTTTTGTAGCGCGTTGATCGTCCGGTTGACCGATCCGGCGCTGGCAAAGGGGCCGAAATATTGCCCCTTGGTCCGCTGCGCGCCGCGATGCTTGGTGATCCTTGGAAAATCGTGATCGTCGCGCAGTAGGATGAAAGGGAAGCTCTTATCATCGCGCAGCAACACATTGTAGGCAGGCCGAAATTTCTTGATCAGCTGCGCCTCGAGCAGCAATGCTTCGGCCTCGCTACCCGTGGTGACAATGGTCATCGAGCGAGTCTGAGCGACCATCCGCATCAGCCGGTGCGGCAGGCGGTTCATCTGGACATAGGCGCCAACGCGTGCCTTTAACGACCGCGCTTTGCCAACATAGAGCACATCGCCGCGCTTGTCCTGCATCCGGTAAACACCGGGCCGTGTCGGCAGCGTGTTCCGGACTTCCCGGATCGCCGCCATACCGGCTTCGAGATCGGGCGTATCGCCATCCCCACGCACCGCATAGGTCGCCTTATCCTCGTTGAAACGGGAAGCGGCATTGGGTTGATCGGGACGGTCAGCCTTGGACATGGAGCATGTCTAAGCGTGGATGGGACGCAATGCCAGAATCAATCGTTCCGGTATTCCTGCAAGAGCAGGAATCCGGAATGATGATATGAAAATTGGAATTTAAATGCGCCGTCCCTGCTTGCGCCGGGACGATAGTCGCTTAATTCAGCGCCTTGCCGATGTCGCCAATAGCTTTGTCGACCAAGGGCTTGTCCGCAGCGGCATCATGGCGCGCTGCAATAAGGGCTTCTGCTGCCTGGGTTGCGGCTGTCGCAGCTTTGGCCCGAACCGCTGCGATAGCAGACCGTTCAGCCGCGCCGATTTTCTCTTCCGCCATTTTTTTCCGGCGGGCGATCAGTGCCTTGGTGTCGACTTCTGCCTGCTTGACCAGACTCGCAGCCTCTTTTTCAGCATTTTCCATCAGTGCTTCGGCTTCTGCCTGGGCACCAGCGGTCTTGGCTTCATATTCGGCTTTCAGAGCCTCGGCTTCTTTGCGGAGATTGGCGGCTTCGTCGAGGGTCTTCTTGATCTCCGCAATCTGCTTATCGAGCATTCCGCCAATGATTTTGGGTACTTTTGCCCACAGCATGATGCCGAATACGATCAGCATCCCAACGGAGACCCATCCGGTCGCGTTCAATCCGAGTGCGCTTGCTTCCGCGCCTTCTGCCAACATCGTCAATAGCATCGTCTATCTCCTTCAGCCGGCGCTCAGAAAGCGGCCTTGACCGCCTTTTTTGCATCGGCTGCCGAAATCTTGGCACCGGAAACCGTCGCAACAATCGCCTGAGCTGCCTCAGCTGCCACAGCTTCGATTTCCTTGAGAGCGGCGGTTTTTAAAGCTCTCAACTCAGCGTCCGCTTCATCGGCCTTCTTAGCGATGGCAGCATCGGCCCGCTTGACAGCAGCCTCGTTCTTTTTTGCGGCCTTGGCTTTGGCATCGTTGACATTGCCCAACGCATCGGCCCGCGCATCATTGATACTGGTGCGATAATCGGTCTCGATCTGCTCAGCCTTGTCTTGCGCGCCCTGAGCAGCCGCAAGATCGTCGGTAATCCGTTTTTGACGGTCATCGACGGTCTTACTGATCTTCGGCACCATGTTTCTGGCAATGCCAAAATAAATGATGCCAATGACGATCAGCAACCAGAAAAACTGGCTACCATAAACTTCCAAAAGCTGACTAATTTGAGGCATTATTCACCTGTAAATTCAAGACGCAAAACCAACAATTTGGCCGAGATAAACAAAGCCAAAGCACGCAGTAGATTATTCTGCTGGTGCGGTTGCCGGTGCTTCTACTGCTGCTGGCACGTCGACCGCTACAGCTTCAACTGCAACAACATCTAATTCAGCAGCTGCTGGCGGTGCGTACAGAATGATCATGGCAACAGCGAAAGCGATCAGGCCGAGCAATTCAGCGGCAGCAAAGCCGATGAACAGACGTCCCTGCTGGCCGTCAGCCGCAGATGGGTTACGCAAAGCGCCTTCAAGGAAGGAACCGAAAACATTACCAACACCGGTAGCAGCGGCACCTACGCCGATTGCAGCCAGGCCAGCGCCGATAACTTGTGCAGAAGAGAGATCCATTTTTTAACTCCGT
>JABMNS010000031.1 GCA_013204445.1 Sphingomonadales bacterium | reverse complement strand
GGTGCATATTCGGAAAGATCGACCACAGATGACTCGTTTCACTAATATTCGGGGCCGCTTTTAGGCAGTGGCTCCCCATGCTGCAAGGGCGAAATGGCTTAATTCTAAGGCCTTTTGCGAGGCATTCGCAGTTACAGCAGCGACTTTGCCAATATCCGGTGCAGCTTGCTGTGGAGCGCTTCGTTCGAAGCCAATAATTCACGCTGGCCGATCGGCTGATCGCCGCCGGTATAGTCGGTGACAAAGCCGCCGGCTTCGCGAACCATCAAAATGCCCGCAGCGACGTCCCATACCTGCAAACCCGCTTCCCAGAAGCCGTCAAATCGACCGGCGGCGAGCCAGGCGAGATCGAGCGCGGCCGAACCGTTACGCCGGATACCGGCGACTTGCGGCGCGACGGCGCCGAAAATCCGTGCCCATTCGCTAAGGTCGCCGTGGCCCTTGAAAGGTATGCCAGTGGCAATCAGTGCTTCTGACATATCGCGACGGGCGGACACGCGCAGACGTCTCTCGCCAAGCCATGCGCCCTTGTCCATTTCTGCCCACCAGGTCTGGTCGTTGAGCGGTTCGTAGATCAACCCACTGGTAATCTTGCCCCAGCCACGGCCGTCGAGCGAAGGTTCCTGCACCGCGATCGAAATCGCAAAATGCGGAATACCGTGAAGAAAGTTGGATGTGCCGTCGAGCGGATCGATGATCCAGCGCGGCTTGCCTTCCTCGCCCTCTATCATGCCGCCTTCTTCCAGCACGAAGCCCCAGCCAGGACGAACCTTGAGCAGTTCATCATAGAGAATCCGTTCGGCGCGCATATCGGCTTTGGACACAAAATCGGCAGGACCCTTTTTGGACACCTGCAGATGCTCGACTTCGCCAAAGTCGCGGCGCAGGCGCGATCCCGCCTTGCGCGCAGCGCGCTCCATGACGGTGATAAGGGCGGAATGTGCTGGCATTTTATATCTCCCCCCTCTCGTTTACGGGAGGGGCTGGGGGTGGGTCTATCTGTTTTTCAAAGAGCCGGCGAGCACCATAGTCATGCCCACCGCGAAACCCTCCCGCAAGCGGGACGGGGAATGAATATTTTCAGGCCTTACCGACATATTCGCGGGCATAGACATCGACAATGATCCGGGTTCCGGCAGAAATGAACGGCGGTACCATGACGCGGACGCCATTGTCGAGAATGGCGGGTTTATAGCTGGACGAAGCAGTCTGCCCTTTGACCACGCCATCGGCCTCGACAATCAGGGCTTCAATCTGGTCTGGCAGTGCCACAGAGATCGGCTTTTCATCGTAAAGCTCCAGTTGCACATCCATGCCATCCTGCAAGAAATCAGCCGCATCGCCGAGCAGGTCGGCAGGCAATGTGATCTGCTCGTAATTTTCCTTGTCCATGAAGGTCAGCCAATCGCCATCGGCGAAAAGATATTGAAAAGTCTTGGTATCCAACCGGACTTTCTCGAGCGTGTCAGCGCTGCGGAAGCGGACATTCGTCTTGCGACCATCCACCAGATTTTTCATTTCGACCTGCATATAGGCCCCGCCCTTGCCCGGCTGGGTATGCTGAATCTTGGCAACCTTCCAAAGGCCGCCTTCATATTCCAATATATTGCCGGGACGGATATCTACACCGCTGATCTTCATCGATAGCCTCGCTTGATAGATTGTTTGATTGACCGGCGCTGTAATCTGCTGGCTGATAATAGGCAAGCCCGGTGACGATGAAAGCCGGTGACGATGCCGGGGACAGGGAAAGCCTGTGCGATGGCGCACAGGTCTTTTTCATACAATACGGCGAATCACTCTGCGGCTACTGATGGATCATGACACGGACAGAGATTACCCGGTTCCGAACCAACCATACCAATGTCGCCCCGCGTCGCAAGACGGCGCTGGCCGCGGGCCTGTTCGGATATTCAATTGGTGATGGTCAGATGCGCTCGTTCAAAGAAACCGAGGGCTATTTGCGCGACATCGAGCAGATGCCCAATTTTACTCCGCCGTCAGTCAGCAGTTTCGTCGCGCAATATCTAGCTTCGCATATCGGCAAGACGCACAGCGCGTCCTAGTCGGCTAAACCAGCATTCATGATATCGGTAAATTTTCTGACCGCCTCTGCCGGGCCTGCCGGATCATTCCACACGGCTCCGCATACCGCCAGAAAATCGGCTCCGGCGTCGATCAGGGGCTGGCAATTTTCCGGCGTGATTCCGCCAATCGCCACGCAAGGGATTTCCATCATCGCCGACCACCATTGGAGCAGATCCAGCTCCGGCCGGTGATGGGTTTCCTTGGTAGTGGTGGGGAAAAAGGCGCCGAATGCGACATAATTGGCTCCGCCCTCACCCGCTTCCATAGCCAGATGGCGACTGTCATGGCAGGTTATACCGATCTGGACATCGGCGCCCAATGCCAAACGGGCATTTTTCAAATTTTCGTCACCCTGCCCCAGATGCACGCCATCCGCGCCCAATTGCCTGACCAGCGCGATATCGTCGTTGACGATGAACGCCACGTCAAATTCGTCGCAAATCGCTTTCAGCGGCTCTGCCAGCCGAGCCGCTTCCTGCGGATTGATATCTTTCACCCGAAACTGGAACGCGGCAACTGACCCGGCCGCGAGCGCATTGCGCAATTGATCCGGGAAGGAACCGCCGACGGCGAGCGGCGAAATCAGGTATAGCTGGCAGGATTGCATATCGCTCACTTTATCAACGATCCCTGCCGGTCAGGCAATCGAAGCGCGATAAATCTGATCAATCGCGCCACCGAGCACGGCATCAAATTCCTCGTCGCTTTGTGAAACCCGCAAATCCTGAAGCAAGCCGCGGCTGAAGCTGGCAATCATGTCTTCATTCTTGGCGAGTTGTTCGCAGGCATCTTCGGTAGAATAGCCGCCGGACAAGGCGACCAGCCGGACCACCTTGGGATGAGCGATCAGCGGCTTGTAGAGATTGGGCTCGACCGGGATCGACAGTTTCAGTATCACCCGCTGATCGTCCGCCAATGCGTCCAGCTGCTTGGTCAGTCCGCCGAGCAAAATCTTGTCGCATTCCGCGCGCTCGTCGCTCTTGATATTCACTTCCGGTTCGATGATCGGCATCAGTCCGTGGCTCAAAATCTGCTTGCCGAACGCGAATTGCTGCTCGACAATCGCCGAGATGCCTTTCGCATTGGCCTTGTTGATCACCGAGCGCATCTTGGTCCCGAACACACCTTTCGAGAGCGCCTGCTTGCACTGGGCAGCCAGATCATCAATCGGTTTCATCAGCTGAACACCATTGGCCTCATCCTCCAGCCCCTTGTCGACTTTTAGAAACGGCACGACGCCGCGATCCCACAGCGCTTCCGGCACCGGTTTTCCATCCGCGTCGCCATTCATGGTTTTCTCGAACAGGATCGCTCCGATCACCTTGCCGTTGCCAAAGCTGGGCGAGGTGATGATGCGGCTGCGCATCTTGTGGATCAGCCCGAACATCTCGTCATCATTGGAAAATGAGTCTGCACCGATACCATAGCCAGCCAGAGCCTTCGGCGTCGAGCCTCCGCTCTGGTCCAGCGCGGCGATAAAGCCCTGGCCATTTTCGATTTTGCTCAACATTTCACTATTCGCCATTTTTCGTTCCCTGATATTTTCATTTTATTTTGTTAAGCGCTTCGACGCCAGGCAAAGGCTTGCCTTCCATCCATTCGAGAAAGGCACCTCCCGCGGTCGATACAAAGCTAAAATCGTCGGCAACGCCGGCATGATTGAGCGCCGCGACCGTGTCGCCGCCGCCAGCCACCGAAAGCAGCTGTCCCTCTTTGGTCAGCGCAGCCGCGGTTCTGGCGAGAGCGACGGTGGCGCTATCAAACGGCGGTGTCTCAAAAGCGCCCAGCGGACCGTTCCAGACCAGCGTCTTACAGGTCTTGAGCACATCGGACAGCGCCTCCACCGCAGCAGGCCCGATATCGAGGATCATCTCATCATCGGCCACTTCATGGACATTGACCGTCCGCGTCGGCGGATTGGCATGAAATTTCTTGGCGACGACCACGTCATAAGGCAAATGCACCGTGCAATCGGCCCGGTCGGCAGCCGCCAATATTTCATTGGCGGTATTGGCCAGTTCATGTTCGCACAAGGATTTTCCGACATTGACGCCGCGGGCCGCCAGAAAAGTATTGGCCATGCCGCCGCCAATGATCAGATGATCCACTTTTTCAACCATCTGCCGCAAAACATCGAGTTTGCTCGACACTTTCGCGCCACCGACAACCGCGGCAACCGGATGTTCCGGATTGCCCAGCGCCTTGTCGAGCGCAGTCAGTTCGCGTTCCATCGAACGGCCAGCATAGGAAGGCAGATAATGGGCCAGACCCTCTGTGGTCACATGGGCCCGGTGCGCTGCCGAAAAGGCATCATTGACGTAAAAATCACCGAACGAAGCAATCGCCTTGGCCAAGGCGGGATCATTCTTTTCCTCGCCTGGCGCGAAACGGCTGTTTTCCAGCACGGTGATGCTGCCCTCGAGCAATGCGTCAATGGCCGCATGATCCGGTTTTTGCATGAAACCAATATCCCGGCCCAGAACCGCAGCCAAAGGCGCGACCACGGGTTCAAGCGAAAATTCCGGAACATATTCGCCTTTCGGGCGACCGAAATGCGCAAGCAACAGCAATTTTGCGCCCTTATCGGCCAATTCGATCACCGTCGGCAACAAAGCCTTGAGACGCATGTCGTCGGTCACCTTGCCATCCGCCATCGGGACGTTCAG
>JABMNS010000293.1 GCA_013204445.1 Sphingomonadales bacterium | reverse complement strand
TCAATTTCGACGACCGGATTTTTGACCTTGATTTTCGACATATCGTTTTATTCTTTCCTGAAACGGGAACAAGAGTAGATGAATGATGTTGCGAGCCTCTTAGCAAAGATTGTCATTTGTTCAACCCAGAGTTGCTGGCTAGAGTTGCTGGTGGTCAAGCAAATCTCCGATATTGAATTTCCAATATATCAACGAGAGTGTTGTCAGAACAATGACCCGTCTCTAAGTAGCGACCATGGCAATTGAAAAATATTCAAACAAGGGGCTTGGTGAAGCCAAATGGTCTTTTCCGCCGATCCATCCCGAGGGCCGCAAATTTGCAGTCATCGCCGGGATCATCACCGCATTTTTTGCCGTTATGGCATGGGAGACACTGGCCTGGCCGATGGCGGGCATCACCGTCTGGGTATTGGCGTTTTTCCGCGATCCGAAACGGGTTACGCCGCTCGATGAAAAATATATAATTGCGCCCGCCGATGGTCTGGTAAACCTGATCATGCCGGTAAAGCCGCCCGTGGAACTGCAGGGAGAGGGCGGACTTGGTGACGAAGAATTGATCCGGGTTTCAATTTTTATGAGCGTGTTCGATGTGCATGTAAACCGGACTCCGATCGAGGGAACGGTGAAACGGCAGGCCTATATTTCCGGAAAATTTCTGAATGCTGACCTGGACAAAGCGAGCGAAGAAAATGAACGGCAACATTTTCTGGTCGAACGCAATGATGGACTCAAAGTCGGTTTTACCCAGATTGCAGGTCTGGTGGCCCGGCGGATCATGGCCTTTGTCAAGGAAGGCGATTTTGTTGCCGCCGGACAGCGAATCGGACTAATTCGATTTGGTAGCCGGGTTGATGTCTATTTGCCCAAGGGGACTATGCCCAATGTCGTTTTGGGGCAGCGGACCATCGCCGGTGAAACCGTCATAGCCGTGATAGGGCAGATGAAAGAGATTGAAGGCGTAGGCCAATGATCGCCGGATGGTGGGATAACCGATTGCTTCAAGGCTGATGGCTAAAAAAGGCTCACTCAGAAGACCCGAACGAGGCATTCCTCTGCGCGCCTTTGTTCCAAATGCGGTAACGGCGCTTGCTCTGTGCGTCGGCTTGAGCAGTGTTCGTTTCGCCTATATGGACAATTGGGTGTTGGCAGCCGCAGCGATCGTTCTGGCCGGCATATTGGACGGCCTCGATGGCCGGATAGCCCGACTGCTGAATGCGCAGAGCCGTTTTGGCGCAGAACTGGACTCGCTGTCGGATGTGATCGCCTTTGGCGTGTCGCCTGCGCTGGTGATGTTCCTCTGGTCGACGCAGTATATGCCTCAATTTGGCTGGGTCCTGGCGCTTACGATGGTTGTCGCTTGTGCCCTTAGGTTGGCGCGGTTCAACGCCTTGATCGATGACGATGACCAGCCGCACAAATCGGCCGGCTTTCTTACCGGTATCCCGGCACCTGTGGGTGCCGGTCTGGCGATGCTGCCGCTATATCTATGGATGATCACCGATCAGGAAATCTTTCGCCATTATGCGATCGTGTCGCCCTGGATCGTGCTGATTGCTTTTCTGATGATGTCCAACACGGCGACCTACAGCTGGTCTTCCCTGCGTTTGCGGAAAAATATCAGGCTGGAAGGGATTGCCGTAATCGCCTTGCTCGGTGTAGCGCTGATCAACGCTCCTTGGATTATGCTTACGGTGATCAGTAGCTTCTATCTGATATTGATTCCCTTCAGTGTCCGGAGCTACACCAAGGTTAGGCGGCAGCGCGCAGCGGAGCGGGCTGCAGCGAGCGATGCTGGGTCATAAGCTGCTGCGTTTTGACTGTCCGGTGGCGATAGGCCGATGACGGGAAAACGGCTTCGGAAGGATCTGCCCGCAACCCATTTTCAATGACGCTGGCAATTCTGTCCCGATATTGAAAAAACATCATCCCGATGACGGCGGCAGAGCCAAAAAAGGCGAATGCGAAAAAAGTTGAAATGGTGATGGTGAGCATGTGATAATTCCATTTGTTCTATCAATGAACTTCTAATGTTCCATATCTGTTCTTATTGTCAAGCGCTATTTGGAACATGCCAAAATTAGCGTCGGGAAGTGCAGCGTTCACATTCGGTGGTGATCGCATTCGGTCCTGGCCCTTTATGTTTGAGCTATATTCTCTAGATGATTGCCAATCTTCGAATCGCTTTCAGCGATGGCGTCGCAGCGCACGGATAAAATGATAAGATACGGTGCTTGAGGGCTCGCGACGAACCAATATTCGTATAACCGGCTTTTCACTCCTCCACTGGCAACGTCTTTTATTGCGCATCTTTAAATCACGTGACATAGTGACTTAGTTAAGTAATACAGGGAGCAAGGCGATCATCAACCGGATGCTAATTTGGGTGCGCAGACATCCTGTAATTTCTGGCCTGCTTGCGGTCCTGTTGATCGCTATTCTATATAAGGTGATTGTCCCATCGGCGGCCGATTATGAATATATTGCCGAACCGGTGACTCGCGGGGAGGTTTCCCGGATTGTATCGGCGAGCGGTAAATTGCGAGCGCTCAATACGATCAATGTCGGCTCGGAAATTTCCGGGCAGGTCACCGATGTCTATGTCGATTTCAACTCGCCCGTAACCGCCGGTCAGGTGCTGGCCAGAATTGATCCGACCCGCATAGAGGCAACGGTGACACAGGCAAGGGCGCAAGTGGACCTGGCCCGTGCGACCTTGGCGCAGGCCGAAGCGTCGATCATTCGCGCGGAAACGGATTATGCGGTCCAGTTCCGTGATTATGAGCGGCAGCGGCAACTCGCAGAAAAAGGATTTGTGTCCAAGGCCGGTATCGATCAGGCGCAAAATGCGCTGGCCAGTGCAAAGGCCTCGCTCAGTACCGCAAAGGCACAAGCGCAAAGCGGTCGCGCCCAAATCGCGCAAAGCACAGCCGAGCTATCCTCGGCCCAGCTCGATCTCAGTCGCACGCGGATTGTTGCGCCAACCAGCGGTGTCGTGATCAACAAACTGGTCGAGCCCGGCACCACCGTGGCTGCGAGTTTCCAGACGCCCAATCTGTTTGAAATCGCCGCTGATACCAGCCGCATGCAAGTGGAAGCCTCTGTTGATGAGGCCGACATTGGCCAGGTCCGGGTGAATCAACTGGTTCGCTTTACCGTAGATAGCTATCCCGATGACACGTTCGTCGCGAAGGTCGGGCAAATCCGGAAATCCGCGACCGAGGCGCAAAATGTGGTCAGCTATCTGGTGATATTGGATGTCGACAACAAGGATGGCAAATTGTTGACCGGCATGACCGCAAATGTTGAAATTGTCACCGGAACCAAATCCAATGTCCTGCGGGTCCCTACGCCGGCAATCCGGTTCCGTCCGCGCAAGGATGATCGACCCGAGGAGGATACCGAAAATTCGCTGGACGGAAAGCCCGGACAGAAACGCGCGACCGCTATCTGGGTAGCGAGTGATGACCCCTATAAGCCCGTGCGCCGGGTGGTTACCATTGGCCTTGTCGGCGAAGATTTTGTCGAGATTGTCAAAGGCGTGAAAGAGAAGGAAATGGTGCTGATCCGCACCAAGAATCTGACAAGTGAAGACGAAGATGAGGATGATCTCGCCAGCGAGAACGAATAGGCTATGGCGCTTGTTGAAACCCGGGATCTGGTCAAAAATTACGTTTTGGGCGGGGAAACTGTCCGTGCGGTAGATGGTGTGTCGCTCTCGATCGAACGCGGCGAATATGTCGCGATCATGGGGGCGAGCGGTTCGGGAAAATCGACATTCATGAACATGATCGGCTGTCTCGATATACCGACATCGGGCGAGGTTCGTATTGATGGCATTGCCACACAGGACCGGGACGGCGATGCGCTCGCCGAATTGCGCAATCAGAAAATCGGATTTGTCTTTCAACAATTCAACCTGCTGGCCCGTACCACGGCGCTCGATAACGTCGCTGTGCCGCTTATTTACGCCGGTCTCGGCAGCGAAGAGCGCAGAGCAAGGGCGCGGGCGAAACTGGAGGAAATGGGTCTCGGTGACCGTCTTGATCATTCGCCAGCAAAATTGTCCGGCGGCCAGCAGCAGCGGGTAGCGATTGCCCGGGCGCTGGTGACCGAGCCGGTGATTTTGCTGGCCGATGAACCGACGGGCGCGCTGGATAGCAAGACGTCCGAAGATATCATGGAGATTTTCGAGAGGCTCAATGATCAGGGTATCACCATCATTGTTGTGACCCATGAGGCCGAAATTGCGGATCGTGCGAAGCGGCGGATCGAGTTTCGTGACGGCAAGGTTATCGAGGATGTCATCGTTGCCAATCGCAGGACCGTCGGTTCATGATCGGCGATTTCGAAAAGAGAGCTTCGGCCTGGATCGTCAATGTGGCGATCGCGATGACGGCTTTGCGGACCAATTTGATGCGGTCGATATTGACCACGCTGGGTGTGATGATCGGCGTGTTCGCGGTTACGCTCGCCGTCGCCGTCGGGTCCGGAGCGCAGGTCTCGGTGATGCAATCGATCAACGCGCTGGGCTCCAACATGGCGCTGATTTATCCGCAACCGGACAGCGAAGGAGGGCGCAGCACATTTGATCGCGGTCGCCTGACCATGCGGGATGCGCGCGCCATCGAAAAACAGATCAGCGGAATTACCGATATCGCACCGCAATTGCGCACTTCGATCCAATTGGTCGTGGCGGGCCGCAACGCATCGACCAGCGCCATCGGCGCAACGCCGGGTTACGGAAAAGTATCTAACGCTGCAGCAGCCTCCGGGCGGTTCATCAGCGAAGCAGATGTCCGTTCTGCGGCCCGGGTCGTCGTTCTTGGCCCCAGCGTAGCTAAAAAGCTGTTCGGCGATTATGATCCGATAGGGGAAACAGTCCGTATCAACCGGGCACCGTTTAATGTCATCGGGGTGATGGAATCGAAAGGATCGAGCTTCGGCAATGACAATGATGATATCGCGATCATGCCGATCTCCACCACCAGACAGCGATTCGCCGGCGATTCCCTCTCCGGCCCTGATGATCTGCAAATGCTGTTTGTCGGTTTCGAAGATGGCGTTTCCCTGCCGAAGGCAAAGCGCGAGATCACCCAACTCTTGCGAGAGCGCTATCGGGTACGGGGCAAGGACATAAATCCGTTCACCATCCGCACCACCGAAGAATTTATGAAAGAATCGGCCCAGGTCATCGGGATTTTCCAGATCGTCTTGGTTGCCATCGCTTCTATTTCGTTGCTGGTCGGGGGTATTGGCATCATGAACATCATGCTGGGCAGCGTGACCGAGCGAACCCGCGAAATAGGGCTGCGCATGGCGCTGGG
>JABMNS010000292.1 GCA_013204445.1 Sphingomonadales bacterium | reverse complement strand
ATTTTGAGTTTTTTACCCTGCGCTCGATCCCGTTCTGCAATCGCCCCCACAACGGCTGGTCCAAAACGCGCATAGCGTTCGGGGTCGGAATCGACGACCGAATCGGAACGCTCCTTCCGTTCGGCCCGCAACTCCGCGCCATAGGTCAGTTCAAAACCGCGTTTCCAGAGATCGAGAATCGTATATTCTGTATCAATATCCATCATCGGAAAGGTCATATCGAATAAGGTGACCGCAGCGCCTGCAATCGCGTCAACCGCCTGCGCCTGCGCCGCTTCATCCGCCTGCCAGACCAGCCGGGATGGTTGTGCAAATCGCGCCCATACGCTGACCGCGCTGGCGCCACTCCGGTTCAGCCTGTGGAAATCTTTCTCGCTCAACACCGCCACTTTGGCGACCAATCCGCCATGTTCTGCCGGGAACACATTGGGCGGTAGCCGCTTATTCGCGCCCACTAGCCAGCTTTTCCCGTAGGCCCCCTCATAGTTCGAAACGATCAGGTAGAAATCGAGCATCTGCCCGGCGAGCTCGGTTGTTCGCAGGCAGGAGCCATAGAATAGCACCGCCCGCGATGCCTCGCCATAGCGTGCGGCAATGGACGCGGCAAAAGCCGCTACCCGGAAATCAACCGGATGCGCCAATTCCTCTTCAATGAATAACTCGAGATCGCTCACGCGAAACGTCCTAACTCAAGCAGCGAGCCGAAGAAAGGACACAGGCTTGGTTGATTTCAGCACGATAGGATGGCCTGGCAGGGCGCAGAATAGTTCACCGTCCATCAGCACATTGCTGCCCTCGCCTTCGATACGAATCATATCTCCGCGTTCGAGATGAATGCCCTTCTGCACATTTTTGCCCAGTCGGCCAAAAATTACCGAAAGCAGAAAACGAACGATAGCACTGGCGCGCTGATCAATGGCCAGAAACTGCATCCGGCCAATCGCATTTTGGTTCCGCATGGATCGCTTCATCAGCAACAGTCGCTCCAGCGTGGTGACGATCAGCACCGCAAAATTGCCTTGAAACTGGCCGTCTCGGATCAGCGATATCTTGATTGGCCTCGACCGATTGGGCAAGAATTTCCCCCTTATGCCGAACAGAACCGATGCGAGTGCGGCAAAAACCGTCAACACATGAGCCGCAGCATTGGGCAGTCCCAGTGGGTAGATCTTGTGACGGCAATAGAGAATGAACTCCGACAGGCCGGCACCGCCCAGAAACATACCTAGTACGACCTTGCTATCCTCGCCGCCATCGGAAAGCGCGATCAGCTCGCGGTCGACCAGATGTTCGTGCAAATCATGCTTGGCCAGTTCAACAATCCGTTCCAGGGCCTTGAGCGGGTTGCCTTCGGATCCGAGATCGAGAGCAATCAAATTGGTCTTGCCATTGGGCAGCACGGCAACCGGGGGCGGGTTATCTCCGAAATGGCCGCCCTGATATAATTCGGTCAGCGTCGCCTGAACCGTCCCGTCGCCGCCGTTGATGACCAGCACTTTCGGTTTCACCCGAGCAATGGTTTCCAATGCCTTGGCGATTTCATCGACATGATCCACTTCATAATGAAACACATCGCTGTTCTTGACGCAATAAGACCGCACTTCTGGCAAAATCGCCCGATTTCCGGTTGAATTCGGATTGGAGAGAAGTGCGACATTTGCCATGAAATAGCCCTAAATTGTCCCGTATGCGCGGTGCATCACATATATTTCATGGTGATGCGGATGGATTTGACCTCATTGCCGATCGCAAATTTGGTTTTCTTGAAGCTAGGCTTGCCAAGGTTAAAGATGTTGATGCTTGGATTGTTCGACATACCGCCGCCGTCGCTGGTAATATCGGTTTTGCCGTTACCGTTAAGGTCATGGCGCACAGCAATCGCATATTCACCCGCTTGATTGAACGGCAGGCAGAAAGTCATGTTTTTCGCGCTTACCGGGACTTCGATGCGATATAACCATGCACCACTTTTCAGCCATTCGTCCTTGGTGCCGCGGTAGCTTTGTACACGCACCTTTCCGGCTGCTTCCTTCAGGCCTTCTATTTCCACCTTTACAGCGGGGCCGTTGCCCGACCGGCAAGGGCGCATGTCATTGGGTATCTCTCGGCCGCCAGCAAATGCTGGGGCAGAAGATAGCAAAATAGTGGTCGATAATGCGATGGATGCCGCAAATTTCAACATGACGTAGTTACTCCTAGTCGTTATACCCGCGTCAATACTCAGACACGGACAAGAATCAGCCCCCGATCCGCCTATGGTTATGAATTTGATTTGCGGCGAAAACATGGTGAGAGGGAGACAACAAGTTGAAACTGCTGACTTCCACCGATCGCTATCTGGCAAAATTGATCGCACTGCCGCTATTCAGCACGTTGGTGATTGCAGCCATGCTGCTGGTGCTGGAAAAGATGCTGCGTCTGTTTGATTTTGTTGCGGCAGAAGGCGGCCCCGTTAGCGTGGTTTGGCGAATGCTGGCAAACCTGATTCCCGAATATCTCTCGCTGGGCATACCGATAGGTTTGCTGCTCGGCATATTGCTGGCCTTCCGACAGCTCGCGCTCAGCTCCGAACTCGATGTTTTCCGCGCCGTTGGCCAAGGCTACGGGCGTCTGCTGCGGGTGCCCTATATATTTACAGTGGCACTGATGCTGGCCAATCTGGCTTTGGTCGGATTCATTCAGCCCCTGTCCCGCTATTATTATGAAGAACTGCGCTTCGAATTGCGGTCGGGCGCGCTTGGCGCCTCGATCAAGGTCGGCGAATTTACCAATTTGGGTAACCGGATGACCCTGCGGAT
>JABMNS010000291.1 GCA_013204445.1 Sphingomonadales bacterium | reverse complement strand
CCCTTGTTCAAGAAATTACGAGCTGGTGCGTTCAGCGGTTGGAAAGCTGCGGCCCTGAATGCCTGATCATAAAACCAAAACCAATCTTGCGCCTTGACCAAGTTAATGTGACAATGCACGCGCCAGTTACCGAACCGCTTCAGCGGCAGTCCATGCAGATCGCAATATTCTCGCTGGTTGAGTGGGCTGGTCTTCCAGCCCTCGTGATGCGAACGCTAGAAACCCTCCAGCTCCGCCCTCTTCTCAGCACTCACTCTCGCCATTATCTTCTCCTCTACAACGGAATCCTCCGTGCAAATAAAGATCGAGACCTTGAAGCCAGGAACAATCGTGCAACCGCCGTACGCTTACCCTGATGCTTGGCGTCGCCACCCTGATCGGTGTTCTAAATTCCCTGATATCGTGATTAAATTTCCTGTTATTTCTTTAGGGAATTTGGTCAAAAAGCTGAGGAATACTGGGGGTTTGGTGATGTAGAAAACCCTGGATCAGCCTCAAAAAATGATATTTTCCCTGTTAATTCCCTAATAACAGGGAATCTCAGGCAGAGACCATTGCCTGATCGCTGGGCACACCTCCAGACAGTTTCTCCATTCCGATCTGCAATAGAATCGACCACGCGCCAAGCGCTTTGGGTCTGTTCGAAACGATTGCGTCTGTCCGGCTCCTGCGCATGATCAGCGAATATCACGCAAATATCTGATAAAAATGCAAATATTTGCAAGACTGGAGATATTTGACAGATATATTACAGTTATGTTGCATTGAATGTCATATAAGTGTAACAATCGATGTTGGATTAGGAGAAGATGCTATGAAAACCGCTAAAATAATCGGAATCGCAGCCGGAATATTGTTGATGGCCACACCCGCTATCGCTCAAGATTCGGGCGAAATTGGCTATGCCAAGGGCGCGCTGGGCTATGATGCCCTGATTGCTGGTGACAATGAAACCGCATTGCAGCAGCTGGAGGCGGCGGAAAAGGTCGATGCACAGGATCCCGCACGCTTGATCAATCTTGGTCAGACTTATGCTCGACTGGGCCGTACCGGCGACGCCGCCCGGATGTTCATGGCTGCCATGCAGGGCAACCGCAATTTTGATCTGCTGCTCGCCAATGGCAAGGTGGTCAATTCCCGGGATGCCGCTGACCAGGCACTGCAGAATCTGAACAGCCAGTTTGCCGGTCGGTAAACGGGACTGGATTTAGGGAAGAATTTCCCTGTCCAATATGAAATGTACAAGGTGGCCGTTTTTGCGGCCGCCTTTTTTTGTGCGATTCACTCCGTTGCTTTGTGCGATCACCAACTAATCGCAGCTTATCCGCCGCTGCCGAGGGCAGTGAAAAAAATCCGTAATATTTGAGTCTCCGAACCGTCACGCAAACAGCATCGCTGGGTCATCTCCCTTCCCTAGTAAGCTTCCCTGAGGGCGATGGGGGTCGGTTGATTCGAATCCGCATCGTTTGATCCGAACGTATCAAACCAGTTATTTTTGCGGAGACCAATCCCATGTTGAATAAGCAATTCCGATCTGTCCTGTTTGCAGGCGTGGCTGCCCTTGCAGTGACGGCTTGCGGCGCAGATGATGTCGCATCGCCAGGCGAAGGCAATCTTGTCATATTGCCGGCTCCAGCACCAGCGCCGGCACCAACTCCCGCGCCAACGCCGACACCTACTCCGACAGCCGGTCCCGCAGCAAGCTGCGCCACTGGAACGGCCAATGTCGGTACGATCACGACGGGCAATGGCGAAGTCGTCCGCAACTGTCAGATTTCCGGCATCATCACTGGCAATCTGCTGGTTCCCAAAGCAGCAGGCACGATTTACTCTTTCTCGGGTGAAGTCGACGTAGGGATTGACGGCGGTGCGGCCGGTATCATCACCTTCGAACCCGGCGTGACCGTATTCGGTTCTTCCGGCGGTGACTTCCTCTTGGTCAATCGCGGCTCGCAGATTTTTGCCGAAGGTACAGCAACGGCGCCGATCATCTTCACCTCGCGCCAGAATATCCTCGGTACAACCACGGCCGACAGCATTGGCCAGTGGGGCGGCGTGGTCATTCTCGGCCGTGCACCAATCTCCAATTGTGCGACCGGCAGCGTCTCCAATCCGGGTGGCACGCGTACCGATTGTGAAGCGATCATCGAAGGTCCGGCTAATGCAGTCTATGGCGGTACCTTGCCGAATGACTCGTCGGGTCGCCTATCCTATCTGCAGGTTCGCTATCCCGGCTTTGAAGTTTCCACCGGCAACGAGCTGAACGGAATCAGCCTCGGCGGCGTTGGTCGTGGCACCTTCTTCCAGAATATTCAGGTCCACAACAGCTCCGACGACGCCGTCGAATGGTTCGGTGGTCGGGTCAACGGCAAAAACCTGGCCTTCACCGGCAATGACGATGACTCGGTGGACTCGGATGTCGGTTACAAGGGCTTCAACCAGTTTGTTCTCGCGGTCCAGCGCGT
>JABMNS010000290.1 GCA_013204445.1 Sphingomonadales bacterium | reverse complement strand
TGAGCTACAGGCCCATATGAGCAGCTTTTTCCAGGCAGATCTCAATGGGATGGTTCGATAGCGGAAGCCGTAATGATTTGGCAAGACCGATCATTGCAATTAGTCCGGTTGGCAGCAAAAATTTGTTAGGTGCTGGAAGCAGCCGTCATCAACTGCTCGATATCGATGGGTTTCACATTTCGCGTCTCGAGATACTCAAGGACATCCCGCCACCAGTCGTAAAAACCCTCCAGATCGTCTTCTGTCCGCACATAAGGCGTATGGCCGGGAGACAGCGAAGGCGAATGAAAGGAAAATACCAGCAACTGCAAATCATCGTCCAGCGCGACATCAATGGCTTCTTTTGTTTCGCGCGCCGAAATCCCTTCGGGCGTCAACGGAATGCGTTCCAGCATCTTGCTTCGGGAAAATAGTGCATTGACCAGAGGGGACTTGTTCATGATCCCCGCCACCAAGTTCGCCTGCTTACGCAAAAGCCCAGAATAAACGGTTGTCAGCGGCACTTCGAGAAGCTTTTCGTCACCGTTCCACCAATATGGTTGCGAGCCAGCCGCCAGAAAATCCGGACCACCCTGCCCGCTATAGTCAAAGCCCGGCCGGATGCTGCTGTCCAACACGAAGCCATGCTTGATCAATAGCTCAGTCGTATGCGGACCAATTCCGTATCGCCCGGCGCGGAAGATAGTGGGCGTGACACCTATTTTATCGCGAATCGCATTGCGCAGTTCCACAAGCTTTTTTTCTTCCAGCTCTTTCGGCAAATTGCCGGCAAAGCTGTTGTGAACATTCACCTGCTCGTCGAAAGGCGGATTGACCCAGGGATGGAGATGAACGCCAATTGCGGCAGTTTGCTGATCAGCAACGGTCCTGAGAAACGCCACAGCCGTATCATCTTCAATAATAGCATAATCGACAAAATAGACCGGTTTGACCCCGTGATTCTCAATAAAATCCTGAAATTCCTGTAGCTTGGGAACCGTCACGGTCGTATGATCGCTGCGCTGGAAAGGGGCGTCCCAGTCAAATTCCTCTTCCGTGTCTACTGAAATGAGAAAGCGCCTGCCAAATTTTTCTGGCCATTGGACGTGACGATCCGGTCTTCGGACTTTCATCGGCGGATGATCCTGTGCATAAATTTCTGTCACCTCCATTTTGTCCGTAATGTTCAAAAAACTATAGCACGAACAAGCAGGCTATTCCGATTCCGTTTCCCGAATATTGATTTTGCTAGTCGCCGCTGCTGGCAGGGTCAAGGCAATGCTGTCTTCGTTTATAGTGAGCGAGCCGCCGGCTGACTGCGCGAGATTCCGCACCAGACGCAGAGAGAAACCAAGACCCAGCAACGAGGATCCGCCACCTTCACCATCGATGCCCTGCGATGGATCAAGCAAGATGCTTTCGGCAACATCTTTTATCCGCGAGGGACGTGACAGCGTGAATTGATTGGTCGGTTGTACTCCTAAGCGGGTCCGCAATTCACCATTCAGGGTTTCGCCATTCTCACAGGAAATAATCGCGGCCGACAATAAGCGTGCAAAAATCCGTTCAACCGCTTCGCCGTCCAGTGCGAACGGCCGAACCGGCTCTGCCTTGCTGATATTGAGATCGACCAATTTGCTCTGCGTCAGCCCCTGCAGGCGCTGAGTCATCCGCCCAAACAGCCAGTCGACCTTGGTGATACCTGTAGATTCCGGCAATTGCCCCGAATCAACTTTCACGGCGATGTCCAGATCTTCAAAACCAGCCAACAATCGCCGCGCTTCATCCATGATGTTGTGCGCCAGCGACCGATATTCATAAGAGGCCGGTCCGAAGAGTTGTTGCTCGATAATCTCGCTAAACCCGATCACGGCATTCAGCGGCGTCCGCAGTTCATGGATCAGTTGCTGGAGCTGTTCGCGGCGTTCGACGTCAATCCCGCTATGTCCGGCATCCTCGGCCATATTGGGTCGCCGCATGATTCCGCGATAGCCCTCGAAACGTCCGGTTTCCTCGCTGAAACAGGGTATCGCGCTCATCCGCCAGTTGCCAGCGACGATCGCCGCTCCGCAGAGCCGCATCCGAGCATTTTCCATAGGCATGCGCTGACGAAATGCCGCCGCACCATAAGCGTCGGGGCCGGGTCCTTCATCAAAGGCTGGCTGGGCTATGGTCACACCAACAATAGCCCCTTTCGGTGGCCCCTCAGTCCAGGTAATCGTGCCGGATTGATCGGTTTCGAATCGGATGGTCTCGAGCGATTTGACAAAGAAACTTTTGTTGTCACCATCATTCATCGGTGGACGAAGCGTTTCGACTGGGCGATTCTTTTTAAAGTCAGCGATTTTTTCCACCAACGCTCTAATCTGTGATTCTGCCAGATGTTCGGCGGGATCGCCTGAACGGTCTGCTGGCGAATCCATCGCAGGTTGTTTAACCGAACTAAGACCGGGCGGTGACGCATCTTGTCCAGCTTGCCCTTTTCGAGATTGCGGAGTCGACTCGTCCTGCTGGTCATCTGCGACCACAAAACCCTTTGATTGCAATCGTTGCTGAGCGCGAGGCGAAAGCCTGGGGAATGCGTCCGCGCAGATTTCCGGGGTCAGGTCCGCGGCCGCCATCGCTGCATCACAGATTGTATCGGTATCGGCAGTCAAATAGACCAGCAAAGGAGCGGAGCGCAATCGACCGTTCAGTGATTGCACAGCGGCCAGACGGTCCTGTTCGGAAACCCGGTCATGCAGATCATGCAACCGGGCAAATCCCGCCTGGACGTCCTGATTGCCCAAGTCCCTGGGTTTCTGCGCCAACAGATCAATCACTTGCCGCCATTGCGTAGCAGCGCCTGGGCCTTCCGGCAGGCTTCCCTTGAGCACAGTGGTCAGACGGTCATCGAAGCGCAATATTAGATCCCGAAAATTATTAGTGTAGTCAATTGTTAACCGGGTGATAACCCTTTCAGGGGGCAACAGGAAGCGATGAAATTTTCGCGTCACAATGTGGGACATGGGAGAAAGCGTTGCTTGGTCTGCTTATTATATTATAACGATCGAATGATTCGCGAACGGATATTACATTTCTATGGCTGACACGAACTTAGATGAAATTGACCTGAAAATTCTGCAGCGGTTGCAAGATGATGGCCGGATTACCAATGTGGAACTAGCAAATAGCGTGGGTTTGACGGCCCCGCCCTGCCTTCGCCGCATGCGCGCATTGGAAGACCAAGGGGTGATCAACTCCTATCACGCAGCGATTAATCCCACCAAAATGGGCTATACGATCACAGTATTCGCAATGGTCAGCCTGAAAAGCCAGGCAGAAACCGATTTGCAGGCGTTCGAAGAACATGTGCAAAAGCTCCCCGAAGTCCGCGAATGCTATATGCT
>JABMNS010000289.1 GCA_013204445.1 Sphingomonadales bacterium | reverse complement strand
ATATATAATTGTAGATGGAAACCTTGTTCCTTCGTTTTTAGTTACAAACCCACTTTCTCTTGTATCTTTTAAATAAGCCCCATCCTTATTCCCTTTTCTTTGAACTTTTAAATATGGCTTTCCTTTTTCCATTAAAGGATAATAATTAACTTTCTTTTTACTAAAAACAACAATGTTTTCGTGATACTTTAAAGGGTGATTACTTGCCTGAACATAATTCTTTGCTTTAACTTTCTGCCATATCCATTCTGTTCTATACATCTCTTTATTTGAAATAATAAGTTCACTTGTAAAGGGTTGTATTGCTGTTAGAACAATAGCACCATTATCTTTAATTATCCTTTTATATTCAAATAGTTATGAAATCACATGCTCCTGAACGCACATTGTGGATAAGACGGGGAAGCACATGGGAAGCATTGCGACGCATTTCGGGGGCTCTGACACTCCTTAATTCAGCATTGAAACTGTCTCACGCCTGCCCGCGACTCGGCAAGCAGCGTGGGGGAGCCGATGGTGCTTAACCTTTCGTAAGGATTTGGGCGCACAATGAGGTCGCACCTGTTGCTTTATCTCCTGTCGGGTATGTGGGTATTTAGAGGCGACAAGGCTGCCGGAAGCGCCCCTCGTTCCTCCCAGCTACCAGGGGCGTTTCTGTGTCTAGCGCATTCGGCTAGGCAGTGGGGCTTTCACACACTGACTGGCGTTTGCTTTGGGGCCACCTCCACGCCAACCCACAGTGTTTTTCCTCTGTAGGTTCACTGTCGGAGGCCACGACGCCGATTTGCATGGCTGGCATGATGGGCTGCGCGGGGCCGAACGGCTTACTGCCCGAAGGCTCCATCAGCTTCGTATGGATAGGGACGGAGGGTGTTCCTAATAGGGCTCGCCGCTTGGTGCAAAAGCTGTGCGAGGCGTTAGGTTCGGACAATGAAACAGAAGCGTCCACCAAACCCACAGACGATAGGAAGTCTTCACGGATACGGTCATACGTTTGCGGGGCTCTGCTCAACCTGTAAGCCCGCCCGTGACGTAGTTGTTTCAATGCCGGAATTGCTTTCTCGTGTTGGTCCCGATTACCTGGTGCGCCATGCGATCAGGCGCATTGTCTGCCGCGAATGCGGTTCGCGCCTCGATCTGCATATCGCAACGCCGGAGCGTTCTACTTTTCAGTATCCCAAGTCCACTATTAGCCCCTGCAGCGATCACTACGTTAGGCCGGACTGACCTGGCTCCCATGTCTGCTTTCGGGGTTAAACCGGACATCGGTGCCGCACTGTAAAATGTCCGCTTAGTGCCGATACTGTTGAAAAACTCTTAGGTTGCGGTGGTTGGGCTGCGCTGATTCACTTCGTTTATTGATTCTGGAGTGAAGCCGATGATGGGCGAGCGGCAGGTTAATCAAGAGGCGTTTTTCTACAATTTTTCGCTTGAAGATCACGTTCCCGCCGATCATCTGCTGCGATCGATCGATCGCTTCATCGATCTGGACAGTGTGCGGGCACACCTGGCTCCCTATTACAGCTCGACGGGGCGTCCTTCAGTCGATCCGGAACTGATGATCCGAATGCTGATTGTGGGCTACTGCCACGGTATCCGCTCGGAACGCCGTCTTTGCGAGGAAGTCCATCTGAACCTGGCCTACCGGTGGTTTTGCCGACTTGGCTTGAAGAGCGAAGTTCCGGATCACTCGACCTTCTCGAAGAATAGGCATGGCCGCTTCCGCGACAGTGATCTTTTACGCCATGTCTTCGAGACCGTAGTCAGACGCTGCATGACGGAAGGCCTGGTCGGCGGCGAAGGTTTTGCCGTCGATGCCAGTCTGATCAAGGCCGATGCAAACCGGCAGCGTGGGGTAAAGGGATCGCAAGGCTTGCCACCGGAACACTCAAACCGCGCGGTCGATGAGTATCTGGCTGTGCTCGACGATGCGGCGTTTGGTGGCGCGACGGATGTAACGCCGAAGTTCCTCTCGCCCGCCGATCCGGCGGCGCGCTGGACAGGCGCACATGGCGGTCCGGCCATCTTCGCTTATTCCACCAACTACCTCATCGATCTGAAGTGTTCTGTCATTATCGATGTCGAGGCCTCAACCGCTATCCGGCAGGCCGAGGTTACCGCCGCCAAGACGATGGTCGAACGGGTTGAACAGCGCTTCGATCTCGATCCAACGCGGCTTGCCGGCGACACCGCCTATGGATCGGCCGAGATGCTGAATTGGCTGGTTTATAAGCGTGGAATAGAACCGCATATCCCTGTGTTCGATAAGTCTGATCGTAATGACGGCACGTTCGCCCGAGACGACTTCCGCTTTGATCGCAAAGACGATGTCTATGTCTGCCCGGGCGGCAAGGTCCTCACCACAACGGGCACGATGGTAAATGACGGTGCCACACTTCTTTATAGGGCCCGCAAGAATGACTGCGATCTCTGCGCGCTGAAGCCACGCTGTTGTCCGAACACACCGGCACGGAAGATTCCCCGCTCCATCTATGAAGAAGCCCGCGACGTGGCCCGCGATATTGCCAAGACGGAAAGCTATCGCACCTCACGCAGAGAGCGAAAGAAAGTCGAGATGTCGTTCGCACATCTCAAACGCATTCTGCGTCTCGACCGATTGCGATTACGAGGGCCTTGTGGTGCACGAGATGAGTTTCTTCTCGCCGCCACCGCCCAGAACCTCCGCAAGCTAGCAAAAATGATCCCAATGCCGCAGCCCGCAATGGCTGGTTGATCGGCCAGACGCTCGTCCACCCAAACATCGTGGTGACGATCCAGGCTAGAGCCCGATCAGAGCCGAGTTTTTCAACAGAATCTGCCAAGAGCGGACATGGGACTACAGCATCGGAGTATCTCGGCCGCGTTTCTCGCGCTAGAATATGGATAGGCTATGGAGGGTGGGTCATGAATTATGGACTAGCCTACGCAGTGGGATTTCACCCCTGGGAAGATGCGGATACCGAACCAGGTTTCGTGGCAAAATTCGAGGAACTGTTCGGCCGAGAGGAGAAAGGCCGCACGCCGCCATTTGGAAAGGCGTTAGACCTCGGATGCGGTAGCGCGATTTGGGGCATTCGTCTGGCAAAACGCGGTTGGGAGGTCACTGGCGTTGACAACGTGCAAAAGGCTCTTGACCGTGGACAAGCGCGGATAGGGAAAGCTGGAGTTGAGATACGCCTGGTCAACGGAGACGTAACCGCGCTCACGAAGTCTGATGTTGATGCTAATTAGTCCTCCGTGAAGAATTCGCAAGCCATTGATTTTGAATCGTGAATTACGGAATCGCAGTGTTCCATATTGCCAGGTTTTGGCATATTGGAAGTGGATTCCTTGCAAATTTGATTTGTGATTCCCTAGCTCTGAGGCGAATCGGCTTAGGGAGATTGCAATGCGGCCACGGGAACGTCGCGAGAGCGGGAGGCAGGATCTCTTCCGCTCGCGACTGGATGCGATCATCGATCTGAACCACGCGCTGGCCAAGCTGGCGCGGAGCATCGATTGGAGCTTTTTGGAAGAACGCTTTGGCGCGGTCTATACGGACGGTCCCGGCCAGCCGCCGCTGCCGACCCGGCTGATGGCGGGGCTGGCGATCCTTAAGCACACATTCGATCTCTCCGACGAAGTCTTGTGCGAACGCTGGGTGGAGAACCCCTATTACCAATATCTCTGCGGCGAGGAGTTCTTCCGGCACGATCTGCCGTTCGACCGCTCGTCCTTGACGCGCTGGCGCCAACGGATGGGCGCGGAGAAGCTTCAATCGCTGGTCCAGGAAAGCCTCGCCATCGCCACGAAGACGGGAGCGATGAAGCCGTCGGAGCTGTCGCGGGTGATTGTCGATACGACCGTGCAACCCAAGAAC
Organism: Sphingomonadales bacterium; assembly: GCA_013204445.1. GTDB lineage: Bacteria > Pseudomonadota > Alphaproteobacteria > Sphingomonadales > Sphingomonadaceae > Parasphingorhabdus. Next base: position 155 of record JABMNS010000289.1, on the reverse strand, counting down.
GTGATGTTCCCCACCGATGCTAAGCTCTTGAACCGTGCGAGAGAGATTCTGGTGCGCTTGGCCAAGAAGCGCGGCGTGGGGTTGCGCCAATCCTATGCCCGCGTGGGCAAGTTCGCGCTGATCAAGCATCAGCGTTATGCCCATGCCAAGCAGTT
>JABMNS010000288.1 GCA_013204445.1 Sphingomonadales bacterium | reverse complement strand
ATCACACTCAGCACAATGGCAGCACCGCCATAGACAGCGCCGCTCAGGCCAACAACAAAAGGCATGATCGCGACTGCCGCAAGCACCAAGCTGTAAACGAATATCTGATAACGTGTCGACTGGCGACCAGCGACCACCGGCATCATCGGCACACCAGCTTTGGAATAGTCACTGTTCACGAACATGGCGAGCGCCCAGAAGTGCGGCGGCGTCCAGAAGAAGATGATCGCAAATAGCAGGATTGGCATCAGCGTAACATCGCCGGTCACCGCAGCCCATCCGATCGCCGGCGGGAAAGCACCGGCGGCGCCGCCGATCACGATATTCTGCGGCGTGCTGCGCTTCAGCCAGATAGTGTAGACCACCGCGTAGAAGAAGATCGAAAAAGCAAGGAATATAGCACTGAACCAATTGACCGCCACGCCCATCAGAAGCACCGAGAACACCGACAATCCGATGCCGAAATGCAGCGCAGTTTCCGGGTCCATCCGGCCAGCCGGCAGCGGCCTTGTGCTCGTCCGCTTCATAATCGCGTCAATATCGGATTCATACCATTGGTTGAGCGCTGCCGAAGCGCCTGCCCCGAGGCTGATCGCAAGGATCGCCGTAAATCCGATGACAGGATGAATCGATCCGGGTGCCGCCAGCAACCCGCACAGGGCCGTGAATATGACCAGCGACATCACGCGCGGCTTGGTCAGCGCGAAGAGATCCTTTGCACTGGCCAAGCCCTGTATACTGTGTGACGCTGTGGTCATTTTGCTATTCAAATTCCCGACTAGTCCTCAGATCATTTGATCTGGGGGAGGGTTTCGAACTGGTGGAACGGCGGAGGACTGGACAATGTCCATTCCAGCGTCGTTGCGCCTTCGCCCCAGTAATTGCCTTCGGCTTTGCGGCCTGCCAGCAAGGACCAGCCGATATTTACGAAGAAGATCACCACGCCAACCAGCATCACGGCATAGCCGATCGAGCTAATCTGGTTCCAATAAGCAAACTGCTCCGGATAGTCGGCATAGCGACGTGGCATGCCCTGTTGTCCGAGGAAATGCTGCGGGAAGAACAGGATGTTCACACCGATGAAGAAGATCCAGAAATGGAGCTGCCCCAGCAGTTCATTATACATCCGGCCCGACATTTTCGGAAACCAGTAATAGAAGCCGGCAAAGATCGAGAAGACCGCACCCAGCGACAGCACATAATGGAAATGGGCAACCACATAATATGTGTCGTGGAGATTGTCGTCGATACCGCCATTGGCCAGCACAACGCCGGTAACCCCGCCTACGGTGAACATGAAGATGAAGCCAAGCGCCCACATCATCGGCGTCTTGAAGGACAGTGAACCGCCCCACATGGTCGCGATCCACGAGAAGATCTTAATGCCTGTGGGCACCGCGATCACCATAGTGGCTGCGGTGAAATACATTTTCACATTAACCGACATGCCGGTGGTGAACATATGGTGCGCCCAGACCACGAAGCCGACGACCCCGATCGCAACCATCGCGTAGGCCATGCCGAGATAGCCGAATATCGGCTTACGGCTGAAGGTCGAGATAATATGACTGACCATACCGAAACCGGGCAAGATCATGATGTAGACCTCTGGGTGACCAAAGAACCAGAACAGATGCTGATAGAGCACCGGATCACCGCCACCTGCGGCATCATAGAAGGTCGTGCCGAAATTACGGTCGGTCAACAACATGGTAATCGCTGCGGCAAGCACTGGAAGCGCCAGCAGTAGCAAGAATGCGGTCACCAAAACGGACCAGACAAACAACGGCATTTTGTGAAGGGTCATACCCGGTGCGCGCATGTTGAAAATGGTGGTGATGAAGTTGATTGCGCCGAGGATGGATGAAGCACCCGCCAAGTGGAGCGAGAGAATCGCCATATCCACCGCCGGACCAACCGATCCGCTGGTAGAGAGCGGCGCGTAGACCGTCCAACCGGTGCCCGCACCCAGACCAGTTCCGCCGGGAACAAAGGTAGAGCCGAACAGCAGAATAAAGGCAGGAACCAACAGCCAGAAGCTAACATTATTCATGCGCGGGAAGGCCATGTCTGGCGCGCCGATCATCAGCGGCACAAACCAGTTACCAAAGCCGCCAATCATCGCCGGCATGACCATGAAGAAAACCATGATCAGGCCGTGCGCCGTAATCAGCACATTCCATAGATGATAGGCCTCGTCCATAGACGCTTCGCCGCCGCCCATCATGGCGTTGTGGTTGGTTGCCCACATCTGCAGATATTGAATACCCGGTTCCGCAAGTTCCAGCCGCATCAGACCAGAGATTGCACCACCGATTACACCCGCGAAAATCGCGAAAATCAGATAGAGAGTGCCGATATCCTTGTGATTGGTCGACATGAACCAGCGCTGGAAAAAGGCTGGCTTGTGATCCGCATCATGCGCGTGATCGTCAATATGGCCATCTGCTGTGATTGTTGTCATTACTCTAACCCTCAGTTCGTCGCAGCGTCTGCATCGGCAGGCGCAACTTCGGTTTTCGTTTCATTGGCCGCAGTGGCAGTGGCTTCGGCGACAGCAGGCTTGGCCGCCTCGCCTTTCACTGTGCCGCCATTGGCGCGGACCCAGTTGTTGAATTTTTCTTGCGAGAGGACCTCAACCGTGATCGGCATGAATCCGTGCCGCGCGCCGCAAAGCTCAGAGCACTGACCATAATATACGCCTTCGCGATCGATCTGCAGGACTTTTTCATTGATCCGCCCTGGAACCGCATCGAGCTTAAACCAGGCTGAAGGAATGGCGAAGCTGTGAATAACGTCCGCAGCGGTAATCAACAGCTTGACCGGCTTGCCTACCGGAATAACCATACGGTTGTCGGCAGCCAGCTGATAAGGCTCTCCGCGCGCATCCGCTTCTTCTGGCGACAGCATATTGGATATTATTTCGAAATCGCCATTGTCAGGATAAGTATATCCCCAATACCACTGATAGCCGGTCACTTTCACGGTCAGGGCATCTTCTGGTGCCGGTTCGAACTGCCGCGCGAGCAGGCTGATCGAAGGCACTGCGATGACCACAAGGATCAAAACCGGGATAACCGTCCAGATAATTTCAATGAACGTATTGTGAGTTGTTTTCGATGGATCGGGGTTGGCACCGCGACGAAAACGAAACACAACCCAGAACAATAAGAAGAGGACGAACAGGCTTACGCCAAACATCATTGGGATCAGGATCGCGTTATTAATCCAGTGCGCGGTTTCGCCGGTTGGGCTAAACTGCTGCTGGAAATCAATGTTGCCATCGACGGGCATACCGATGCCCGGCGTGGGTTTCATCGGGGTGTAAAGTGCGGGATCGAGCCCAGAAGCAGTGGTTTCTGCCACTGCCGGAACATCCGCAGCTTCAAGTCCGCTGGTCGCAGCCGGTTCAACAACCGGCGCTGACGGCAACGCTTCCTGCGCCGACAATGCTGTAGGCGTGAGAATCAGGCCTATGGCCAGAATCCAAGCTTTCACAAAATGAGTCATATATCGCTCAACCCTATCTTACCCCAAATTTCGGTAGTTTTCCGACAATGGCTCAACAAATGCAATCAGCGAGCCCGGCTGGAAATAGTCCGATTGGAGCGGCTTATAGGCATGGTTGTCGCAAGCCTCAAGCTACCGAATAGATATTTTTTCAGTTTTTTGACTTTAATTTTTCTGGCAATGCCTTGGCATTGTGTCCATCTGGGCAGAATGGCAAAAAACAAGCTGGGATGAAACAGTGACAGAAGAAGAAATTTTAGCCGAATTCCGTAGCAGCGACGCCTTGCTGGAAGGCCATTTCATTCTGTCGTCGGGACGCCATGGCGCACAATATTTACAGTGCGCGCGATTGTTGATGAACCCGGTGCGCGCGGCGCGAATGGCAGAGGCCTTGGCCAATAAAATTCCTCAGGATATCCGTCGTTCGATCGATATCGTCGTCTCGCCGGCGATGGGCGGCGTGATTATCGGTCATGAAATGGGTCGGGCACTCGGTCTCGACGCGCTGTTCCTCGAACGACCCGAAGGCACATTCGAACTCCGCCGCGGTTTCCGGCTGGAGGCGGGCCAGAAGGTGCTGATGATGGAAGATGTCGTCACCACCGGCCTGTCGTCGCGCGAAGCCATTCAGGCCATCCGGGACGCGGGCGGCGATGTGATTGCCGCCGGTGCGCTGATCGACCGGTCCAATGGCGCGGCCCAATTTGACATACCCTTCTTTCCGCTAGTGACGCTGGACGTGCCATCCTATGCGGCCGATGAACTGCCCCTTGAACTGGCCGCCATTCCTGCCATCAAGCCCGGCAGCCGCGCCGAATTGCCGCCCACGTGAGCGCCTCGCACCCGCTCAGACTTGGCGTCAATATCGACCATGTTGCCACCATCCGCAACGCCCGCGGCGGCGATCATCCCGAGCCGGTGCGCGCAGCGTTGGTCGCGGCAGAAGCAGGTGCGGACGGGATCACCGCTCATCTGCGCGAAGACCGGCGCCATATCCGCGATGACGATCTGATCCGGCTGATGGACAAGCTCACTATTCCGCTCAATCTGGAAATGGCAGCGACCGACGAGATGCTGGCTATCGCGCTGCGCCACAAGCCGCATGCCGCCTGCATCGTCCCGGAAAACCGCGCGGAGCGGACGACCGAAGGCGGGCTGAACGCCGCCGGTATGTTCAACAAGCTAGCTGATTTTGTCGGTCAGCTGAAAGAGGCGAATATCCGCGTCAGCCTGTTTATCGAACCCGACCCGCGCCAGATAGAGGCCGCGATCCGTCTCGGCGCACCAGTGGTCGAATTTCACACCGGCCAATATGCCGAGGTCAGCGGCGCGGCGCGGGAAACCGAACTACGCCGGATAGCCGATGCCGCGGCGCTGGCAGCGAAAAATGGCATCGAACCCCATGCCGGGCATGGCCTGACCTTCGACAATGTCATCCCGATCGCCGCCATCCCGCAACTTGTCGAACTGAACATCGGCCATTTCCTGATAGGCGAGGCGATCTTTGGCGGGCTCGGCGACAGCATAAGACAGATGCGCGGCTTGATGGATGATGCGCGATGAAAAATAGCAAAACGCGTCATTCTAGTGAAAGCTGGGATCTTCTCTCGATGAAACGCTTGGCCACCCGAGATCCCAGCTTCAACTGGAATGACGGCCTGTTCGGACCCTCATGATTATCGGTCTCGGTTCCGACCTCTGCAATATTGAGCGTATCCAGAATTCGCTCGACCGTTTTGGCGAGCGGTTTGAAAATCGCGTCTTTACCGAACTCGAGCGCGCCAAGGCGGCGCGGCGGCCCCATACCATTGCCGGAACCTATGCCAAACGCTTTGCCGCCAAGGAGGCTTATTCCAAGGCGGTCGGCACCGGTTTCCGCGCTGGCGTCTTCATGAAGGATATCGGCGTCATCAATGCCAAAAGCGGTGCGCCCACGCTCGCGCTGACCGGTGGCGCGAAAAAACGCATCGACGCGCTGACTCCGGCAGGATATGAGGCATT
>JABMNS010000287.1 GCA_013204445.1 Sphingomonadales bacterium | reverse complement strand
GTAGCTGACCGCTGCTCTGTCGAGCATTTCCATCACTTCCTCGTCAACCGGCTTGATGCCGTGCCGCGAGTCGATCAGCACGAAGGTCCGTTTCAGCACGGCCCGCCCGCGGAGATAATCATTGATAAGAAAGCGCCATTTCTGGACCACTTTCGGCGGCGCCTTGGCATAGCCATAGCCCGGCATATCGCAGATCCGGAAGATCAATGGATCGCCGATATCAAAGAAATTGAGCTCCTGCGTCCGCCCCGGCGTATTTGACGTTCGCGCGAGACCATTGCGATTGGTCAGCGCGTTGATCAGCGACGACTTGCCGACATTGGACCGGCCGGCAAAGGCAATCTCCGGCACTGTCGGATCGGGCAGAAATTGCAGCTGCGGCGCACTTTTTAGAAAGTTGATCGGGCCGGAGAACAGCTTTGGATGGAGCGGAGTTACCATCTACGCGCCATTTCTGCGATCAGCAGGCTGACCGCAGGCCCAAAGTTTGTACGACAGAAAGCGGCTAGGATTTCTCGTTGCCCTTGGAATGAGAAGCACAGGATCATGCCTCGGCCTTATCGGCAGCGGCTTTTCGTGCTTTTTCTTCGGCTTCCTTTGCCATCATCTCTTTCATCTGCGGGTGGCGTGAATAGAGCCATTTCTGCTGCAAGATGGTGAGAGTATTGGATACCGTCCAGTAGAGTTGCAAACCGGCGGCGAAAGGTGCCATGATGAACACCAATATCCACGGCATGATGCTGAAGATCTGTTTCTGCATCGGATCCATCGGTGCCGGGTTCAGCTTGAACTGCAGGTGCATGGTGATTCCCATCAGGATCGGCAAAATGCCCACGGCCAGAAAAGTTGGTGGATCGAACGGCAGCAGGCCAAACAGGTTGACCGGCGTCAGCGGATCGGGCGCACTCAGATCCTTGATCCAAAGGATGAAGGGCTGGTGGCGCATTTCGATCGAAAGCATCAGCACCTTGTAGAGCGCGAAGAAGATCGGGATTTGCAAGAAGATCGGGAGGCATCCGGCAAGTGGATTGACCTTCTCCTCCTTGTACAGCTTCATGATTTCCTGCTGCTGCTGCTGCTTGTCGTCCTTGTGTTTCGCCTGAATCGCCTTCATTTTCGGCTGAACTGCTCGCATCTGTGCCATCGATGCGAATTGTTTCTGTGCGATCGGGAACATGATTCCGCGGACGATAAAGGTCATCAGGATGATCGCTACGCCGAAATTCCCGACCAGATTGAATAACCAGTTGAGCAGATAGAAAAGCGGTTTCTCGAACCAGTAGAACCAGCCCCAGTCAATGGCGCGATCCAGATTCTTGATTCCAAATTCTTTTTCGTATTTTTCCAGAACCGCGTTTTCTTTGGCTCCGGCAAATAGACGGGTCGTGGTTTTTAGCTGTTGACCAGGTTCAATGATTTGTGCGTTCTTCTTCGCGATCTCGGCCTGAAAAATATCACCCCCGCCAGAACGAAATTTTGCGTCGACTTCGGAAATATTGTCCGGGATCAATGCCCCCAGCCAATATTTGTCGGTAAAGCCCAGCCAACTGACTTCCGTATCGTAGGAATTGGTTCCGGCAATCGCGGAGGTGCCAAACAGGCTTGCAAAAAATCCCGGTTCTTCACCGGCGAGATTTTTATAGTCGACGTCGTAGTTTGCCGCGCCTTCATAGACGCCAACAGGACCGGAGTGGATAGTCCAGGTGCTCGCTTCGCTGGGTGGAATATTTTTCAGATCTCGTTTGCGGTTGATCAGGCCATAGGGCTTGAGCGCGATCGGATTTTCGCCGCGATTGGTGACGGTTTGTTCGCTGGTGACCAGATAGTCCGCATCAATCGACAGCGTGATCGCATAGATTTGCCCGGTCTCGTTCGACCATGTGAGCGTGACCGGCGTTTCGGGTGTCAGTTTGCTGCGGTCAGCGGACCAGATCGTGTTGTCATCCGGGACCGCAACGCCATCACCTGCCCAGCCGACGAGGCTGAAATATGCATTTTCGGTTCCGGAAGGTGCAAAGAGTCGAACAGGTTCGCTATTCTTGCTCATATCAACCGAATGATCGGACAGCGTGAGATCATCAATGCGCCCGCCCTTGAGGTTGATCGAACCTTTTAATCGCGGTGTTTCAATCAGGATACGGGGATTTTCACGCAAAACGGTGGCCAGTGGCCTGATTTTCTCTGACGCCGCCCCGGCGGAAATTTCAGTGCCGCCAGTGGCCGTAACGACGGTTGAGGATGTTTTGCCGCCCGCGACCTGGTCGGTTGCCGCGACATCAGCCTGTTCGACAGCCTCATTCTTGTTGGCCATGTCCGGGAAAAATTGTTCCATCATTAGCGGCCAGCCAAACAGGATGATCCCGGTGAGAAGCACCGCCATGATAATATTACGCTTATCGTCCACTATTTCGTCCCGCTTTCGGCCATTTGTTGCAAATAGGATCGGTGTATTAGGGTATCAAGGCACAGGGTCATAACC
>JABMNS010000286.1 GCA_013204445.1 Sphingomonadales bacterium | reverse complement strand
ATTTGACAGTGTCGTTAAAATCCGGGACTGGACCGGATTGGCGCTGAATGTGCTCGTGGCAACCGGTATCGCAATTCTTTTGCTGCAAGCTTCTGATGCCATTACATTGGCGCCAAATCTGGTGATTTTGATATTGCTGCTCGCGCATCTCCTGCTTTTGAGGGCCAAGCCGAACAATATTCGTCTGGCGCTGACAAAACCCGATATGCGATTGGTTCTGCTGATCTTTCTCTTAGCCAGTATTTTTGGGCCAATAACTTATGGCATCTACGCCGCAGCCCTATACTCTGGCCTGTCTCTCGTTCTCGACCGCTATTTAACCAAAAAATTAGGCTAAAAGGTCTGACTTCAGGAGGAATAGCGGAATATTCGACTTAGCGGCTTGTTAACCACATTAGGGTACGGCCGAATTATGGCACAACGAGTTTTTCCGATGGACCGATCTAAGCACAATGATATTATCCGGCACGCGACTGCGATGGCCGATAAAGCCTCTTTTGTGGCGGATGATTTTGCTCAGACCCTATTTCCCAGAACTGACGTGGTTTTCAATGACCGAATGCGATCGAATGCGCGGCAATATCTGCGCAGCGTCATCGGTCAGATTGAAAGACGCATTTGCCTTATTGCGACCCAGGATATGGGCGTCACTCAGGAAATACTGCTCACAATCGCACAGGGTGGTAAAAGCCATAGTTTTCCTGTGCTGGAGCATAGCGGTTTGCTGAAGACTGTCGACATCGTCCAGCATTTGTATGTGACAGCACAGCAAAGTGAGCTGGCGGCAAGATTATTGCAGAAGATTTCGCAAGAAGATCTCGAATCAACGCTGACCCGGCATCTGGATCACGACGATCCTGTCGTCGCCGAAGCCGCCATGGGACTGCTGGTTGCGCAATCCAAGACCACCGGTGCCGCAGGCGAAATTGCCGCCAGTCTCGCAGATTTGTTGCCGGAAATTGCCTATGCATTTGCGTGGCCAGTCACGGCCGCGCTCGCCAGGCTTTCCGGCTTCTCCGGCTTGCAACTGCAGCAGGCGACGGAACGGCTACTAACCGCGCATGACGAGAGCTCTGGCGTAGCGCGCAAGGCCGAGCGCCTTGCCCAATTGCTCCACCAATCCAAGACGGAAAAAGATCCCATTCCCCATCCGATGAGAGATGGTCTGTCGCTTTTTGTTGCCCGGCTGGCCCGGCAATCCGGCTTGACCAGTGATCAGATTGTCGCTTTCACGGCCGAGCCGAATATGGCGCGATTTGTCGTTGTGATGCGTGCGGCAGATTTTCCTGTACAGGAAGCATTGTCGATATTCGCCGCGCTTGATGGCGGAGACCATATTCTGACCGCAGCAACCTATGGCGAGACTGATCGGGACCGGTCTTTGGCGCTAGTGTCGCGCTGGGCATCCCCTCATGCTCACCAGAATGCCGAACGGATTCTCTCTGCTGACTATTTAAGCGATCGGGAAAAATGACCACGGTGAGCAAATTGGCCGAGCCGGTGCGTGGGCAGGTGGATGTCGATGGATTGCTTCTGTCGGCTGATCGGCTGCTCATGCGTCTCCATTTGCGCTGTGGCGGCAAGGAATGCGGGCCTTTAGCGGTCCCCGAATTAGCCGAACTGTGCCGTCTAAGCAGGAGGCTAGGTATGAACCTGTCGCGTCCGGTGCAGGCGTCGGATGATGAATCCCGCATTGAAATGTGGGTAGAAACACGGCTTGCGTCGCCAGAAAAAGCAAATGCGCTCAGCCTTTCGATTATCGACTGGAAAGAATATGGGCATGACGAGAGCGACAAAATTGATCCGGCTCGCGAGCGTGATTTTGACAGGCTGGAAGGCAGGGGGGCGATCAGGACAGACTCGGCGCTGCGGATTATTGCTCAGCAAATGCCCGGAGAGGCTGCCCAGTATTTCGATGTCATCGGTCGGTCTCTACTCGATATATATGATGTGATTCCACCTTCGGCAAACGCAAGATTGCTTGAGGCAGTGGCTGAGCGCCAACCAATCCGGAATCAACGGATGCGGCAGAAAACTGAAGCACAGCGTCTGTTTGTGCTGCAAGGATATCCACTGATCGACAAGACTGGCCTATTTGCTGGCTATCGTTTTACGGCAGAGCCGGATGATCAGTCAGCCAGTGGTGCAGATATAAAGCGCACTAGCGGAAAACTGATCAGCGACAGCCTGTTCGGCTTGCAGCTGGGTCCGGCTCTGCGCCAGCCGCTCGGCAAGATCATCGCCAATGCTGAAACGATCAGCAGTAAGCTAGAAGGCCCGCTGCGCGGAGACTATGCCAGCTATGCTAAGGATATTGCCTCGGCCGGGCGGCATTTGCTAGATCTGGTCAATGACCTTTCCGATCTGGAGGCTATTGAACGTCCGGAATTCACCGTTGCCGGGGATGATATCGATCTGGTTGATATCGCTCATCGCGCAGCCGGCCTGCTAGCGGTCAAGGCGGCGGACCACCAGATACGGATAGAGCTTCCGGATGAGGATGAAAAACTTCCTGCCAGCGGCGAATTTCGTCGGTCCCTGCAAATTCTCGTCAACCTGGTTGGCAACGCGATCCGCTATTCGCCTGATGGATCGGTGATCAAACTGCGTGTTTCTGCAGAACCGGGATTTTCCAGGATTTCGGTGACTGATCACGGCGATGGCATTGCCGCGGAAGATCAGGAGCGGATTTTCGAGAAATTTGAGCGCTTGGGCCGATCCGGCGACGGCGGCAGCGGACTGGGGCTATTCATCTCTCGCCGACTGGCTCGTGCGATGGGCGGCAGTCTAGACGTAGACAGCAAGGCCGGCGAAGGATCGACCTTCACGTTGTCGCTTCCTGACCGAAAAAAGACATAAAAAGGGGGAGCGAAATCACTCCCCCTTTGCACAATATTTATTTTTCTAGCGTTTGTCGATCGACACATAGTCGCGCTTGGGTGGTCCTGTGTATAACTGACGCGGGCGACCGATACGCTGGCCTGGATCGGAAATCATCTCGTTCCACTGGGCGACCCAGCCGACGGT
>JABMNS010000285.1 GCA_013204445.1 Sphingomonadales bacterium | reverse complement strand
GACAAGAAGACCTATCAGATGGATCCTGCCAACAGCGATGAAGCGATTCGCGAGATCGCCTTCGATATTGCCGAGGGTGCCGATAGCATCATGGTCAAACCGGGCCTCGCCTATCTCGACATCATCTATCGCGCCAAGTCAGAATTTAACGTGCCGGTCTTCGGCTATCAAGTGTCCGGCGAATATGCGCTGGTGAAAGTCGGCGCAGCGGCCGGAGTCGGCGATCATGACGCGCTGATGATGGAAAAGCTGATCGCCTTCAAGCGCGCCGGTTGCTCCGGCATACTCACCTATTTTGCTGCAGATGCGGCGCGCTTGCTCCATGGCTGAAAAAGCCGCCGACATCGCTCTGGAAACCAAGCGGCTGATCCTGCGCAAGTGGCGCGCAAGCGATATCGAGCCATTCATGGAGCATCTCAATACCCGCAATGTGATGCGCTGGCTGGGCGGCGTTCAGAACCGGGAAAAATTCGATGCCGCGATGGAACGACTCGAAGGCTATGACCGCGACTTCGGTCACACATTCTGGATTGTCGAGCACAAGTCTGACGGAGAAATTCTTGGATTTTGCGGCCTCAAACGGGTCAATGCACCGCAACCGAAGCTGACCGGCGCTCATGAAATCGGCTGGCGCCTGCGCGAAGATGCCTGGGGTAAAGGCTATGCCAAGGAGGCCGCAACGGCCTGCATGGATGCAGCCTTTACCCGCTGGAACGCGCCATATGTCGTGGCCCTGACCGCCGCCGGCAATGAACCGAGCTGGGGATTGATGAAACGGCTGGGCATGACCCACCGTCCGGAACTGGATTTTCACGATCCGAATTATGATGAAGATCTGAACCCGACCATTGTTTACAAAATCGAAGCTGCTGATTGGAACGCCAAAGCATGACCGACCCCCTGATCCTGCCATTCAATGGCAAAACCCCAAAAATTCACCCCAGTGCCTTTATCGCGCCAGGCTGCAAGATTATCGGCGATGTCGAAATCGGTCCTGAATCGAGCATCTGGTATAATTGCGTGATTCGCGCTGATGTGAATTTCATCCGAATCGGTGCGCGCAGCAATATCCAGGATGGCACCACCATCCATTGCGACAGCGCGACACCGGTCACGCCCAATGGACACCCCACGATCATCGGAGATGATGTGCTGGTCGGTCATATGGTGATGCTGCATGGTGCGATTCTCGAAGACCGTGCCTTTGTCGGGCTGAGCAGCACGGTCATGGATGGCTGCGTGATCGAGGGCGATGCGATGCTCGCCGCCGGTGCGACCCTGACTCCCAATAAACGCATTCCATCGGGGCAGCTCTGGGCTGGATCACCGGCCAAATTTATGCGTGATCTACCGGAAGCCGCAATTGTCGGGATGCGCATGGGCGTTGCCCATTATGTCGAAAATGCCAAGGCCCACAAGGCGGCCATCGACAATCTGGGTTAGCGCAGCCGGTTCTTCATGGCTTCGATCTCGGCTTGCTGCCGATCGACTTGCGCCTGCACGGAGTCGCGCTGTTCGCTAAGAATGGCCGTCCCGCCGGATTGATCTGCTCCTGTCTCGCGTTCGAGCTGCTCTCGGTATAGGGCATCGATATCGGCTAGCGCCTCTACCGAAGGACTCCGCTGTATCTCTAGCACGGCCAGTTCCAGATGCGCGACGACCCATGATTCGCTCGACACCGCCGCACCGCGCGCCTCATCCACCCGCTTTTTGACGACCGGAAGCATGGCTTGAAACTGATCATCCGCGGCCCCGCTGCTTGTCACTGCTACGCTGAGCTTGCTTTGCAGGTCAGCTGCCAGGAAGGAAATGGCGGCGGCGGGGGCAGCCGCTGCGTCCATGGCCGGTTCGCTTTCATAGGGGCGCTTCATAAGCGACGGAAAATCGCCAGATTGCATAGCACAACCGGAAAGAGTAACCGTGATGATCGTCACTAAAGCGGAAAGTTTTTTCATGCTCTGTCTTTAGGAGAGGCTTATCCGGTCTGCAACGGCGAATCTCTAAGGAAGAAGCAGAGCTTTGCTGGGTCGCCTCGAATAGCCAAAAATCACCTTAAGCTGGTTGACAGCGCCGGTTCCATCGGTTAGCTGCCCACTCTTTCCAGCGTGAGCCGAAGGACTCGCGCCGACGGTCTTGTGCGCTGGAACCTTAAATTTGAAATGGAAAATAGCCATGTTCGCAAT
>JABMNS010000284.1 GCA_013204445.1 Sphingomonadales bacterium | reverse complement strand
TTCCGCGGCGGAGCGGCGCAGAGCGCCAATGTCGTGACATCGCTGCAACTGACGCTTTTTGGGATTCGCATGAACGAGGCGTCGGGACTGGGCTCGGCGATCTTGTCCGGTCCGGATGGCGTGCAGGAAAATTATGTCGTCGGCGAGGAGATTATGTCCGGTGTCAAGTTGAACAGTGTAGAATTTGATCATGTGATCATCAATCGTGGCGGCGTGCTCGAGAGCCTCTATCTTGACCAGTCGATACCCGCGCAAACCGTCGGCACCGAAGACCCCGAGACACCTGCTTCCATGGCCTCGGGCGGCAATGAAATGGCCGGCATCGCATCGCTGGCACCGCGCAACGATCAGGGCCGGGTCACCGGCATTGTCATATCTCCTTTGGGAGACGGTAGCCTTTTCAAGAGCGCGGGTTTCCGCAATGGCGATATCGTTGTTTCAATCAACGGCAATCCGGTTGGTTCGACGGGCGATATCGAAACGCTGAAAAGCCAAATCCGGCCAGGCGCACGCCTGTCCGTCGAAGTCGAGCGCGGAGCCAATACGGTTCCGATCGCTGTCAATCTGGGAGCTCAATAATGCCTAGTCTATTCGCCCGGACTATAGCCGTAATTGCCCTTTCTATGGGTCTGTGGGTCGCACCGGCTGCTGCCCAGCACACGCTCAATGTCCGCGATGCCGACATCCGCGCCTTTGTCCAGGACGCGGCGAAGGTGACCGGCCGGACCTTCATTCTCGACAGCCGCGTTCAGGGCAAGGTTTCTGTGGTCACCGACCGTCCGCTCAGCCGTTCGGAATATTTCGAGATATTCCTGTCCACCCTGCGCGCTAATAATCTGGTCGCTATTCCGACAACGGGTGGCGCCTATCGCATTCAGCCCGCCGATGGCGCTGCTTCGCAGCCAACCCGGATCGGTTCGCGCGGCGCCGAGGGCAACCAGCTGGTCACCGAGGTGGTGCGGCTCAAATCGATTGTCGCCACCGAAGCGCTGGAAACCTTGCGTCCTTTGGTCAGTAAACAGGGCTCGATCACCTCAAACCGCAACGCGAACAGCTTGGTGATCGTTGACTATGCCGATAATATCCGTCGGATAAGAAGCCTGGTGGGAGAAATAGATCGCGACAGCGCCGCCAGCACCATCATCACCCTGAAAAACGCTGGTGCCCGGGAAATCGCAACCTCGCTGCAAGCATTGGCCGCGCAAGGCGGCGGCGAAGGATTGCGTTCGTCGGTGACCGTGGTGCCGATCGACAGCAGCAACAGCATCGCCTTGCGCGGCGACCCCGGCGCGGTTTCGCGCTTTGCGCAAATGGCACGGGAACTGGACAAGGGCGCAGAATCGGGGACCGAGATACGCGTCCACCGGCTGGACTATGCCAATGCCGAGCATCTCTTGCCGGTGATCGAAAATTTACTAGGAAGCCAAGGTGCAAGCGGCGGTTCGGCGACGGTTGTGCCCGCTGGCAATGGTGAAGGTGCTTCCGCACCCGCTGCCATCGGCGGGAATGGCATTGCCAGCCGTGGCCCCGCCATTGTGACCCGTCTGGAAGGGACCAATGCGATCATTGTCGCTGCTAATCCCGATGTCCAGCGGATGATCGGCGAACTGATCCGCCAGCTCGATACGCGACAGGAACAGGTGGTTGTTGAAGCGATCATCGTCGAAATTTCAGAAACCCTGGCCCGCGAACTTGGCGTGCAATGGCTGGTGGGCGGGAAAGACGTGCCCTTTGCGGTGACCAATTTCTCCAATGCCTCTCCTAACATCGTAGATGTTGCAGGCGGTCTGCTGGCGGACCAGTTTGATACGTCGACCACGACCACCACCACGACCGCGACCACGACGACCACCAATAGCTCGGTTGGCGATGCGCTGCGGCAGAATGCCGCTGATGCGGTGCTTGGCGCGCGCGGCGGTTTTGGCGGTTTTGCGACCAGCCTGGGGGGTAGCGCCGTGCTCGGCGCGATCATCAATGCAGTGCAGTCGGACAGTAACAGCAATGTGCTGTCGACACCTTCGCTGACGGTGAACAATAATCTCAAGGGCAGCATATTATTTGGTCAGGAAATACCGGTGT
>JABMNS010000283.1 GCA_013204445.1 Sphingomonadales bacterium | reverse complement strand
GCTAGTTTTCCAAATTTCATAAATTTTCTCCTCTTAGAGCCGGATTAAAAAGAAAAAGCTCAGCAACTGAACTTTCACGGACTCCATATATGTTTGTATTCCGGAAAGGCTGCAGAGTAAATGACCGATAATACTAATTATCGTATTTTTACGCTTTTTAATCATACACTTATCTAAAGATATAAAACTTTAGGCCACCTCGGAAAACCCCCTTTCGTGGATGCCGTGGAGGGCTCTGACTTTAGCGATGTGGCTGAAGTGCTATACGCCATGCGCGATCAGGATGATGATTTGATCGACATCATCAAGGCACTTAAGGAGGCAAAAGGGCGCGGTGAGGTTTTCAATCCGAGAGCCCTGAAGGACAAGATCGAAGTGCTCGGGCCTGCCGTTGAGCTTGATGCCCTATCGGCCAGTATTTTTGCCGAGATTGTAGATACCATTGGCGTGTCTTGGGATGAGTGGTTTGGGAGACTGCAAACTTACAAGAACGAACATGGCGACTGCCTTGTGCCAGACGGCTTCAAAACGGCTGACGGTTTCAGTTTGAGAAGATGGGTCAGCCACCAGCGAAGCGGCAAGGCCACGATACCAGCCGAACGCCGCCAGCGGTTGGAAGACATTGGGTTCGTCTGGAGGGTTCGTTAGTAACAACAGATAGAACTGCACAGCTTTGAAAGCAGTCCGCATATAGACGCACCATAGGTGATGCAGTTCCGCGATGGCGGATGGTGGCACTCAGACTTTACTATCACCAGCAAGGCACCGTCCTGAAAGCCGTTGGGCGTGGGATAAATCTGCGAAAGGCTAATGCGACAAGTTCCGTGTTGACCTAGTGGAGCTGATGATGGTTTCGGCCCTAACCCAAGCTAGCCGCCTAGTGTCAACCAACAAGACAAGGCCGAGGCGGTGTTAGTTACTGTAGATGGCCAATAATGGACACAGTTCTTTTGAGACTTTTCCGCATACTAATCGCAATTTGCCGCGTTTTATGCTAAGCACAGGGCATGGTAATCAAGGCAGAATAACCACCCATGCTGACACCAAAACAAGAAGCTTTTGCGCAAGCCATTGCGGACGGAAACAATCAGGCTGAGGCTTATCGGCTGGCGTATGATGTTGGTCCGCGAACAAAGCCTGAGACGATCTACAAGCGCGCATCCGAATTGATGACAAGCGGGGCAGTCGCGGGTAGGGTTGAGCATCTGCGGAAAGCCTTGGCAGAAATATCACTGTGGAGCAGGCAGCAAAGCGTGATGGCATTACGGGATATTGTCGAGAGTGACGCTACACCTGCTGCTCGTATCCAAGCCGTTCGCGAATTAAACACCATGCATGGTTATAACGAACCGGCCCGCCTCAATGTCCAGATGCGCGACCTGCCGCCGATTGTTGACGAGTCATGGTTATAGGTTGCGCTATTGTGGCGCTAATATAATTGGAGTCCTATGCTAAGCGCAATTCTTCTTCTTGCAGCCGCCGCCGTTGTCCCGGCAGGTCAGGCATTTACCTGCACGCCCACGAGGGTCTGGGATGGTGACGGCCCCATCTGGTGCGCGGAAGGCCATCTTATAAGGCTCTCTGGGATCGCCGCGCGTGAGATAGACGGCACATGCCGGACAAACCAGCCTTGCCCTGATGCTGGCGCTGAGGAGGCCCGTGACGCCCTTGTGGGTCTTGTGGGAGTGCGAACCGGACGCAGTGCGAAAGGACACATCCTTGTTTCCGGTCCTGCTATGCGCTGCACCTCGGTTGGTGATGGCGTCGGGAACAGGACTGCGGCTTGGTGCGTATCCCCCATCGGCGGTGACTTATCCTGCGCCATGATAAGACATGGCTGGGCGCTGAAGTGGGAACGCTACTGGCGAGGGCACAAATGCAAGTGAGATATGCTCCATTAATTTATGCAGCCATCAGTGCCAAATGTTCTGAAGACGGACAAAATGCCCTGAGAGATACCTTCGCAGCGACATAGTGCCGCAATGCTATCCTCGCCGCGCAGGCCTTCCAGCACGATCCGTCTCTTCTCTTCCGCGTTATATTGCTTGCGTGTCGGTCTACGGATATCTTTGACCACCGTTTGCGCTGGGGCTTTTGAGTGCTTTGGTTTCATCGAAGAGACTGTAAGGAACGAAGATGAAAGCAAAACACTCCCTTATTCTATGACGCTAATCTGTCTATCGATCGCTGACGGGGGGCAGATCAAAATACCGGCAAAGGCGGGGATGGTTCAAACTCCTGGAGGGCTATATGTCTCTTGGGTGTTAATATTTTGGATGCGCCGAAAAGTGTACTGATACATTTGAGAATCATTTACAATCAGTTCCGCAGTTGATGTGCCAAGCGTTCCACTCTTTAAGATTTGAACGACCTTAATGCCTAGCTCACTATCGGCACCTTTGGGCAAAACTAGCGCATAGAACTTCAGATCCTTGTCAGAGGATGCCCCCTTGTCTCCAGTTGCTCCTCTGCGGCCACTGATCTGGCCAGTTGCCCGATCTATGACATCCAGTTTATAACCAGCCTCTTTAAACACGGCAACCGTTCGATCGAAAGTTTCTTCGATCGGAATCGAGTAGAAAAACCGCTGATAGTTGCTATCCAAGCTAAAAATCGAGCGATCTGGCTGAAGGGCTGCACCGCCAGCGCAGGCACTAGTCATCGCAAATGGAATAAGAAGTGCGCCAAACCGCCTCAAACTGAATGACTAACCGGCTGATGCCGGTCGTCTAATCGAGGGTCATAATGCAAGTCCTTTTTGCGATTGGATGCGGTCAGGATGTTGGCTGATCATGAATG
>JABMNS010000282.1 GCA_013204445.1 Sphingomonadales bacterium | reverse complement strand
TCCTGCGCATCAATCCAGGTTTGCCGGTTGAGCGCCAGACTGCCCATGTGGGTCGAAGGCATACGGTTGCGGCTACCGTAAACCCGCTTGGGATTTTCTCCGCAAGCCATTTTCATGCCATAAGGCGCGCCCGGAAATTTCATCCCCTGCACGGTCCGCGACGCTACATTCTTGAGCGTTACCGAGCGGCCACCAAAAAGATTGGCCGAACCGGGAAGAATTTGCAGCGACGTGATGCCGCCATTGCTCATCGCCCTCGAAAAGCCGGGGTCCTGAGGCCAGACACTATGTTCTGCCCAGACTTCAGGAGTTACCGGAGACGTGACTTCATTGCCATCGCTGTGCGCCGACACACTGGGCGTGGGATAATCGCCGAGATGACTGTGCACGTCGATGATACCCGGCGTGACATATTTGCCGGAGCCGTCCAAAATCGTCGCATCCGCAGGTATTGCGGTATCGGGACCACCAACAGCCGAAATCTTTCCATCCACCATGAACACCGTGCCATTGTCGATCCGCCCGCCTTCACCGTCAAAAATGGTCACACCGGTGATCGCGGTTGGAACCGAAGGATAGGCTTTGTAGGTTGACGGGAAAGCAGACGTGTCAGCCTTGCTCGATTTGACCGGTGCCGCCGCGCTAGCCGAATTTGTGTCTGCCGCAGAGGCTGCACAACCAGCCAACAACGATCCGCCAGCAACCAGCGCCAGCAAAGCCCGACATTGCATATAACGTCCCTTAATCTTATGGTTTGGTCGTTGGGTGGATGCCGGCAGATCCCGGCTCGCCAAATTCTGACTGGCCTTCCAGATCGTCACCGACATTGTCATCACCGAGTGTATCCAGATGCATCAACTTCTTGATAATTGGAGAAATCACAATCACGGCGACGCCAACACCGACTGCCACCCAACCAACGGTCGAATAAACCTCCAGAACCCGCTCCGGCCCCGCGCCTTCTGCACCCACGGCAGACGCAATCAATCCAGCAGCGAAATTACCAGTAGCAGATGCAAAAAACCACGTGCCCATGATTAAACTCGCCATATGCGACGGAGCCAATCGATTCATCGCGCTCAAGCCCACCGGAGACAGGCAAAGTTCGCCTGTCGTATGCAGTAGGTAGATGAGGAAAATGAACAGGACCGGCGTAAGATTGCCAGTTCCCGCAGCCAGCGCGCCAGCAACCAATACCAGAAAGCCCGCGCCAAGCTGAATCAGCCCGAGACCAAATTTTGCCGGTGCAGAAGGTTCAAGCCCCTTGCGAGCAAGCATGGTCCAGAGCAACGCGAATATCGGAGCCAACAATACAATGTATATGGCATTGATCGACTGAAACACGGATGCCGGGACTTCGATGCCCAGGATATTTCGATCAACGTTCCGATCGGTAAACAGGTTTAGCGAAGAACCGGCCTGCTCGAACAATGCCCAGAAAAGGATCGAACCGAAAATCAGGAACATCGCAGCAAAGATGCGATCACGATCTTCAGGAGCCAGTTTTACAACCGCAGTGTAAAGAACGTAAATAACCAATATCGCTCCGGCTACGCCCAACAATGAGCCGACCAAGGCTTGATACTGGATCAATATCCAAACCAGGCCAACCGTGGCGAAGCTAAGGATATAAAGCAGCCATTCGAATTTTATGCCGCCAACTTTGCTTTCGAGACGCTGTGGATCATTCGCTTCACCGCGACCGACCAGCAAGGGTTTGCCCCAGATGAACACCACCAAACCGAGCAACATTCCGATACCTGCCGCTCCGAATCCATAGGACCAGCCATAGGTCTGACCCAACCAGCCAGCGATAATCGCTCCCAGCGCGGCACCAAGATTGATGCCCATGTAAAAAATCGTATAGGCCGGATCACGGCGAATGTCGGTTCGCGTATAGAGTTGGCCAACTATTACCGAAATGTTAGCCTTCAAAAAGCCCGAGCCAACAATGATGAAAGCCAGCGCCAGCCAGAAGATATTGATAGCCGGGTCAGCCTGCCCTCCGCCGTCTCCTTCAAAAGCCATCAGGAAATGGCCAAAGGTAAGAAGCAAAGCGCCAAAAGCCACTGCTTTTCGCTGTCCAAGATAGCGATCTGCCAAATATCCGCCAATTACCGGCGTGATGTAGACCAAAGCCGTATAAGCACCGTAAATAACGCCTGCTTCACTATCCGAATACATCCAGTGTTGAACAAGATAGAAGATGAGTAGAGCGCGCATGCCATAATAGGAAAAACGCTCCCACATTTCAGCAAAAAACAGAACAAAAAGCCCCTTGGGATGCCCGAGAAATGTTCCTCTTGCATCACCCGATTCTAGATACGCACCCGCCATTTATGAACTCCCAGACAATTACTGTGGGCCGTCAACTGCAGCCCGGTTGACCCGCACCCTAATGAAAAAAATGCGCAAGTGAAGCGGATTGTTTCAAGCGAGACCGGTTTATCGCGAATTCCTCTTGCAATCAGCCCCGTCTCTTCCAAAGTGGCGAGCATGAGTGAAAAACATTATAATGACTTGAGCAGCCTTTCAGCTTATTTACTCTCCCGCCGATCCGGTCGGCCGCGCAACATGGTGGCGCCGGGACCGAGCGATGCGCAAATCGAAGAAATCGTGAATATTGCCATGCGTACACCGGATCATGGTAAGCTGGCCCCCTGGAAGGTTATCGCGGTGGCTTTGGACCAGCGTGCCCTGCTCGCACAGGCGATTAAATCGGCCTATCTGAAAGAAAAACCTAATGCCGGCCGGATGGAACTTGAGGGGCTCGAAGCGATGGCGCACGAAGCACCCACCCTACTCGTAATGCTGTCATCTCCGGTTGCATCGACCAAAATCCCGCTCTGGGAACAGGAGCTCAGCTGCGGAGCCTTTGCGATGAACATCCTCCATGCCACACATGCCATGGGCTTTGTTGGCGGGTGGATCACCGGCTGGCCGGCCTATAATGAAGACGTGCGGGATCTGTTCGGGTCTACCCCGGAAAAAATCGCGGGGTTCCTCTATATCGGCACATCCAATGCTGAACTGACCGAACGCCCTCGACCGGAACTCAAGAAGATATTGTCTTTATGGACGCCTGCAGCTGCCGAATAGTTCCTTGCATTAGTAACTAAATATTGGAAAAAGCTATACTTTTATCTTGCCTGCATCGCTGTATTATGGCAGTGAGGCAGCATGAACAACACAAGCAAACCTGTCTATCTGAAATTGCGGGACATTATTTCCGAATCCATATTGGATGGTGAATATTGCGAAGGTGATATACTGCCATCGGTTCGCGTGTTTGCGGCCGAGCAGGGCGCCAACCCTTTGACGGTTGCCAAAGCCTATCAGGGCTTTCAGGAAGATGGACTGGTTACGGTGAAACGCGGCGTCGGCATGTTTGTCGCGACCGGTGCAAAAAACCGCCTGCGCCTTGCCCAGAGAGAAGATTTTATCAAGAATATCTGGCCACCGGTCCAGCGCCAAATGAAACGGCTGGATCTGTCGATCGACGATCTTGTGAAAACCGACGCCTGAACCGCACTCAGCTTTTGACTTTTCCTCGCTCCGCGCGCTGCGCCGCATAGGCACGCCGCAGGCTTTTTCGCTAGACCGGATTTTTCGGCATAATCGCAACCGCTTTTTTGAGCAGGCTGATTCCATCTTTTTTGCGTTCGTCATCCGCCATCAAAGCCAGGCCATAAAGATGCGACACCACCGGGCTTGACGGTTGCACGCGATAGGCGACCCTGCCTGCAGCAATGGCTTTTTCGGTCTGTCCCAGACCGGTATAAGCTTGGGTCAGACCGGCCATGATCAAAGCGTCATTGTCGCCAATCCGTTTGCGCAGTTTTTCCAGGATAGGGGCAGCAACCGCCCAGCTTTCGGCCTCGAGATGGGCATAAGCCATCCAGCGCAGCCCAGCGATATTGCTTGGATTATAGTTGAGATATAGCGCCAAGACCTTGACTGCTCGCTGCATCTCGACCTTGGCACGTAAAACCCCGACTAGGCGCAACAGGACCGGCTCAGAAAAACGGATGCTGCGGGTCTGTGCCAGTGCGTCGAGCGCTTCGTCATAATTACCCATGGTAGCGGCCACATCAGCAACCAATATATGCGCGGCGCTCGCTCCGGGGTTGCCCTGCTGGAGCCGCTTGGCCTCGGCGAAGGCGGCATTATAGTCGCCAGCAATGTAG
>JABMNS010000281.1 GCA_013204445.1 Sphingomonadales bacterium | reverse complement strand
CCGATTAGCAGTGCAATCAGGTATAACAGCAAATTGGCCGAAATCATCGTAATCATTGTCTCAAAACCCCGTTCTGAATTCTGTCCATCGCCACGATTGGCTAATAATCTTTATCGTTGCGACCCCAGATGAACCAGCCAATAGCGAGGCCAATTGCAAAAGTAACCAGCAGGAGCAACAGATTTTCAAGCAAAAGTGGCATGGATGAATTTTGCTGTGGCGCTTTTGCATCAATTGGGGATGGACTGCTTGCGGCAGCGACCCGGACTGCAATCCGGCGATTCTGCGCATCGGCCGCAGCATCCGAACCGGTTACCAGCGGCTGCGTCGACCCAAAGGCTTTTGCGGTGATAAGAGCTTCCGGGATGCCGCGTTCGACCAATCCCGTCTTGATCCGATCAGCTCGTTCTTGCGACATGATGAGGTTGACTTCGCTATCGCCA
This sequence comes from Sphingomonadales bacterium, assembly GCA_013204445.1. Classification (GTDB taxonomy): domain Bacteria; phylum Pseudomonadota; class Alphaproteobacteria; order Sphingomonadales; family Sphingomonadaceae; genus Parasphingorhabdus. The sequence continues at coordinate 5,186 of JABMNS010000281.1, read as the reverse complement.
TTGTCGTCGGTATGGCCTTCGACCGTGATCGACAGTCCCTCGCACGCCTGCAAAGCTGCGGTGAGCTGGTCGAGAATCTGCTTGGTTTCCAGCGACAAATAAGCGCTGCCGGAGCGGAAGCTGATATTTTTGGTTTGGATAATCTTGTCGACATCGGCCTGGCATTTGGCGACTTTATCCTGGTCGGCGGCGGTCGAGACGGGGGCGGCGCTGCCGCCTCCGTCTGTTTCGAAGGAGTCCACGCCTTTCCAGCTTGCGCCGGAGACGCCGGGAATCGCCATGACCACGTTCAGCGCGTCCTGTTTCACGTCGTCCGTCACTGCGCCATGCAGAATGGCACCGCGGGACAGGGGATCGCGATCCAGGCTGACGCTGGCACTATCCAGTCCCCGCGCGGCCAGTTCTGTCTGCGCCTTTTGCTCTAGGCCGGATATGAACTTTTCACCTGTTGCAGCATGGCCGACCAGCGCCAAAATCAATGTCGCTGCCGCACCGGTTAAAATCTTACTTCCGATTTTCATTAGCTAACCTCAGTCCCTTTTTCGGTGGATTGCCACTTCTCGAAATATTTCAGCAAAATGCCGGAAATTGACGCCTGAGTCCAGTTGCTAGCGGCCTGTGCTGAACGCATGGCTAGTAAAAATGTCCCTATATGAAACAAAATACAGCTAGCTATGGTTAATTTCGTAGGATTTGTTGATCGGACAGTTGCAATTCTCTTGGCTGCTGCGTCTGTACCGAGCCTATTCGTCCCAAGCTGACAGTGCAGGCAATGCACTTCATGATCGCTGTTGCCGGTGTTGCGGTCAGGCTTCCGCGCGTTTGAAATTTGGCCTGCATTGCCCCGAAATTTTTAATTCTGCCTAGATTCAGAGGATTCATCCACCCCATCATCAGAACATGATGATGGGGTGGATAGCTTGTGAAGTCCGCTTAAAAACCAAAGCCAAAGGAAAAGCCGATCGCGGTTTCGGCCAGATGGATATTCGCTTCGCCGCCGCCAAAGGGCGCCGGAATCGATCCGGACCCGTTCACGGTCTGACGTGGCGCGCGCATCGCATAGCCGGTGATTTCGAGATTGTCCGATGGCTTAAACGTTGCACCGACGGTGAAATGATCGCGCACGACGCCGGGCGCCAGCACGTTGAGCAAGGTCTCCGATTGCGGGATTGGGTTTGCGGAACGGCCATAGCCGGCGCGCACGGCGAGCTTGTCGCTGGCCTGATAGGCCGCGCCAAATTTCCACACATCGATATCATCCCAGCCGAAGCCGGGGCCGTCATCCGCGCCGAAGGGCTTGCCCTGCAGCAGCGCCGCAACGGAATTGCCGACCGAATTGACATGGGAATATTCGATATGTTTGAAATCTGCACCCAGGGTAAGCTTTGGCGCCGCGTCTACCGAAACGCCCACGCCCCAGGATGCCGGCATGTCAAAGCCGCCCTGTTCCGCGAACAGCCCGGCATAGCGGTCGAACTTGGTGGTCCAGACTTTCGACTGGTAAAAGGCGCCGACGCGGAAGTTGTCGCCAAAGCTACCGAGATAGCCGACGCGGAAACCCGCACCAAAGGCCCAGTCCTCGCCCCGGTTGGTGAAGGCGCCCGGGTTTTGCGAATTGGCGGCGAACGGCTGGATGCCATTCATTTCGAAACTTTGTACGACCAAGTGCGGCGAGACCCCGAGGCTCTGTCCTTCGGCAATTTCCACAGCAATTGTCGGTGCAATCGAAACCTGCCGCAGATTTACACCCGCCGGTCCGGTGGCGCCGAAACTGGCGAAGGGATTGCTCTTGTAATCGGTGTTCATGCCGCCATTGCCGTTGATCGCAATGCCGACCGAAACCGTGTCGGACAGCGGCCGGACAAAAGCAAATTCGGGCAATATGAAGGGATTGGCGTTATTGCCCGAATATATGCCGTCGAGCCCGGCTTGATTGCCGATGATTTCGGAGCCGCGATCGGGCACAAAAATCTCAAAACCGACGTCCAGCCGATGGCCGACCGCGGTCGCGGAAGCCGGGTTGGTGGCGATGGCAAAACCATCCTGCGGCATCGCGATGGCGACGCCGCCGGCGCCCTTGGACTTGGCCCCGACACCGTTGAGAAAATAGCCGTCCGTCGCCTGGGCCGTGCCGGGCAGGCAAAGTGCCGCACCTGCGAGCAGGATGGTCGCCAGCGATGAGGTCCGCCGGTTGGCAGCGGGAGTGGTGAAACGGGACATGACGATAGGACTTTCTGTTGGTGCGTCGGCGGAGCGGGAGAGGGTGTTCGCCGGAGCAGGTCCCTAGCGATCCACACCCGCGCGCAGCAAGTTAGGAAAGGTTGCGTGCGATGTAGCTGAGCTTGGTGTGATCGGTGCTGGCGACAGATGACCCCTTGCGGTTGGACGCTGGGTCGCTAGTTTCGACCATTATTGCAAATATCTATGACTAAAGAGAAAAGGCCTCACCATGTTCGCGATAATGAAAGCCGCCACTTCCGCATGCTTGCTGCTTGCCACGATCACGGTCTCGATCACGAGCGCCAGCGCCAGTGACCAGCCGATTCTCGACGCCGTTGACGCCAATGGGGCGGAGCAGCTGCAATTGCTTGAAGAGACGGTCAACCAGAATTCCGGGACGCTCAATGTCGAAGGGGTCCGCAAGGTCGGCGAAATCTACCGGCGCGAACTGGAGGATATCGGCTTTGCGGTTCGCTGTATCGACATGCCCAAATCGATGGCGCGCGGCGGTCATCTGGTCGCCGAACGGGATTTTGGCGAGGGTCCAAACCTCCTGCTGATCGGACATCTTGACACGGTGTTCGAACCCGATAGTCCATTCCAGCGCTTTGAGCGTGACGGCGACAAGCTGCGCGGCCCGGGCATCTCTGACATGAAGGGCGGCAATGCAGTGGCCATCTATGCCATGCGAGCGCTGATCGACGCGGAGGCGATCAAGGGCGGCAAGGTGACGATATTTTTCACCGGCGACGAGGAAAGCGTCGGTGCACCGCTCGCCGAGGCCCGCGAGGACTTGATCGCGGCCGGCAAGGCCGCTGATTATGCGCTTAACTTTGAAGGCGGCAGTCCCGAATGGGCCGTGGTTGGCCGGCGCGGTTCCTCGAAATGGAAGCTCGAGGTAACGGGAAAGCGCGCTCATTCTTCGGGGATTTTCAGCGACGATAGCGGCGCCGGTGCCGCTTTCGAAATGGCGCGCATATTGAACCGCTTCTACGGCGAGGTACGCGGACCGCTCGGATTGACCTTCAATCCCGGCATGGTCGCGGCAGGGTCGGCCATCGACCCCGTCGGCAGCGCCGGAGCGGTCATGGTAGGCGGAAAGGACAATGTGATCGCCGAGACCGCCGTCGCCTCAGGAGGTCTGCGCTTCATGAACGATGCGCAATTGCGCGCCGCGGAAGCACTGATGCGCGGGATTGTCGAGGACAGCCTGCCGCTGACCAAGGCGACCATCACCTTTCAGGACCGATATCCCGCGATGGAGTTGACCGAGGCGAATGAAGCGCTGCTCAACCGCCTCAACGCAGTCCATGCGCGGCTCGGCCTCGAACCCGCTCAATCCTTCCCGCCGGAAGGACGAGGCGCGGCGGACATCAGCTTTGTCGCGCCCTATGTCGCCAGCATGGATGGACTGGGCGTCTCGGGCACCGGCTCGCACACCGTCGATGAAGAAATGGACCTGACCAGCCTCCGCCAGGCCACGCAACGCACCGCCTTGCTGGTGGCGGATCTGTTGGGGAGTGATCTGGTGCAGTGATGAGCTCCCTCTCCCTCAAGGGGGTTTGGTGCTGCTGCAGGTAAAACATGCTCCCAGCATGTTTTAGACGTGATCCGGGGGACCGCTTCGACTTGAAGCCGAACCAAACTGGTTGTGCAGGCTTGGCAGCTTGCTGCCTGGTCGGAGCTGGGTGAGGGGTCATCAGGCGGCAGTGGCACCGCAACCAAACAGCGACCCACCCTCATCCAACTATCGGAATTAGGGTGATGGAACTAGGGTGACGCCTGCACCATTCCCCAAATTCATCCTTCAAAAACCGCTGTCCTACACTTCGCCCGCTCGCTTATTATCTCCACCGCTCCGCGCCATGCGCGGGACAGGCTCTTTGACAATCTGGATATGATCGCGGCGCTGGCGGCTGGGCGCATGTTTCTGCTGGACCGGTTTGGGCGGCAATCTGAGAGGCTACACTCGACGGCCGGTTGTTTCCCTACAAAGCCGGGAGTTCTGCGGCCTGGGGGCAAAGATCACGGAAAATAAAACATATCGTTGGCATAAAGTTTTCAGTCAGACAAAGAAATGGTCAGGCTCACACGAAGACACAAAGGCTGGAAGCAAAAGCGCAATCCCTTTGTTACTTCGTGGCTTTGTGTGAGTCCAATGAATCCGCTCCCCGCAAACGGGTGCGCAATATTGTTCATTGGCCGGAACTTTCACGAACTTTGGAACACCAAACAGCCGAGAAAGCCTACTCCCCCGCCTCCCGCGCAACCTCGCGCCAGCCGATATCGCGCCGGCAAAAGCCGCCCTCGAAATCGATCTGGTCGACCGCGGCATAGGCCTTGGCCTGCGCTTCGGTGGCTGTATCACCGAGAGCGGTGACATTCAGCACGCGGCCGCCGCTGGCGACCAGCGCGCCATCAACTTCAGTCGTGCCGGCATGGAAAATCTTTGCTCCCTCGCGCTCGGCTCTCGCCAGATTCTGGATCTTGCCGCCTTTTTCCGGCGTGGCCGGATAGCCGTTGGCGGCCATCACCACGGTCAGGGCGGTTTCCGGCGCGAACACCGGGGCGCTGGTCTGGGCGAGATCGCCCCTGGCGGTCGCCATTATCAGCTTGGCGAGATCGCTGTCCAGCCGCATCATCAGCACCTGGCATTCCGGGTCACCAAAGCGGGCATTATATTCGATCAGCTGCGGCCCGCTCTCGGTCAGCATCAGCCCGGCGAACAGCACCCCGCTATAGGGCGTGTCCTCGGCAGCCATCGCGTCGACGGTCGGCTGGATGATCTCCTCCATCACCTGTTGCTGCAGGGCGGCGGTCAGGACGGGCGCCGGGCTGTACGCGCCCATGCCGCCGGTGTTCGGGCCGACATCGCCGTCGCCGACGCGCTTGTGATCCTGGGCGGTGCCAAAGGGCACGACATTCACGCCATCGGTGATCGCGAAGAAACTGGCTTCCTCGCCGGT
>JABMNS010000280.1 GCA_013204445.1 Sphingomonadales bacterium | reverse complement strand
CGGTGAAGCTGATCTTGCGGATCACCGGCGAGGCGATGAGATGGCTGGAGACTTCCGCCGGATCGCCAAAGACGACCTGGGCGACACCGGAGGGCAGGCCGGCATCGATCAGACAGCGGATCATTTCAATCGGGCTGGCCGGGGTTTCTTCCGCTGGCTTGAGAATGATCGAACAGCCAGCGGCAATCGCCGGTGCTAGTTTGCGTACCGGCGTAAAAACCGGGAAATTCCAAGGGCTGAACGCCGCCACCGGGCCGACCGGTTGGTATTTGACGAAACTATTTTGGCCGGCTGGCCGCACGAGAACGCGGCCATAACAGCGCTTGGCTTCCTCGGCCATGATATCGAAATGGCTGGCGGACGCGGTGACTTCGCCAATTGCCTGGGCCAGCGGCTTTCCCTGCTCATGGGTCATCAGGCGACCGATTTCCGGTGCCCGCTCGCGCATCAGGTCGGCGGCCTTGTGCAAAATTACGGCGCGCTCGGTCACCGGCGTGTCGCGCCAGATCGGGAAAGCCCGTTCCGCCGCGCTCAGCGCGCGGTCGAGATCAGCCTTGGTCGCCTTGGGCAGATCAGAAATTACCTCTCCGGTGGCCGGATTGACGACCTGATGGACGGCGCGATCCTCGCCAGCAATCCATTCTCCATCAATATGGAATTTTAATTTTAGGGGATATGTGTTGGATATTGTTGGGGACATAGTTGCTCCTGTAACCTTCTCTCTTGGCACTAGACTTGTCGCAGGTTTCCCGCAATGACTGAGACAGATTTTGAGAGGAAATGTTCATGGAAATAGTCACCGAAGGCCTGCGCTTTCCCGAAGGGCCGATTGCTATGCCCGACGGCAGCGTCATATTGGTCGAAATCGAGGCCCAGCAGCTGACCCGGGTCTTGCCTGATGGTACCAAGCAGCTGGTCGCGAAAACCGGCGGCGGTCCCAATGGCGCGGCCATGGGACCGGATGGCAAAATCTATGTCTGCAACAATGGCGGCTTTGAATATCATGAGGAAAATGGTTTTCTGACTCCCGCCGGGATTGCCAAGGATTATGTTGGCGGCAGCATCCAGCGGGTTGATCCCGAGACGGGTGAAGTCGAAACCCTCTATAATGACGGCGATTTCGGCTGCATCTTGCGCGGCCCCAATGACATCCAGTTTGATGCCCATGGTGGCTTCTGGTTCACCGACCATGGCAAGACCGACTATGCAAAACGCTGTCACGACATTGTCGGTATTTTCTATGCCAAGGCCGACGGCAGCCATTTGGAAGAAGTGGTCTTCCCTTCGAACAATCCCAATGGCGTCGGTATTTCGCCGGATGGCAAGACGCTTTACGCCGCCGAAACCTTCACCTGCCGGCTGATGAAATTCAACATCACCGCGCCCGGCAAAGTCGCGCCCGATGCCGGCCCCGGTGGCCCGGGGATCCCGCTCTATCGGCCTTCCGGCTATAAATTTTTCGACAGTCTGGCGATGGAGGAATGTGGCAATATCTGCGTCGCGACCATCGGTGAAAGCGGGATCAGCGTGATTTCTCCCGAAGGCGAACTGGTCGAATTTGTTGCCACGCCTGATATATTCACCACCAATATCTGCTTTGGCGGGGAAGATATGATGGATGCCTGGATTTGCCTGTCAGCAACCGGAAAGCTGGTCAAAACCCGCTGGAAAAGGCCGGGATTGAAACTGGAATATCTCAACAAATAGGATCAGCCATTGTCAAGAATGCATAGTGAATCACATCTGCTTGAGCGGGTCAGCTGGCTGCGCGCCGCCGTATTAGGGGCCAATGACGGGATTGTTTCGACCGCAAGTCTGGTTGTCGGGGTGGCGGCTGCCGCCACGTCGCAGGAGACGATATTGCTCACCGCTTTCGCTGGCCTGGTGGCCGGATCGATGTCGATGGCGGCGGGCGAATATGTTTCGGTCAGTTCTCAGGCCGATAGCGAAAAGGCAGAACGGGCAAAAGAAGCTTGGGAGCTTGAGCATCAGCCCAAGGCGGAGCGGCTGGAGCTAATATCGATTTACAAAAACCGGGGATTGACCGCCGACCTTGCGGCACAGGTTGCCGACCAGATGACGGCCCATGACGCGCTCGGCACGCATTTGCGCGACGAGCTCGGCTTGACTAAGCATTTTTCTGCCAAGCCATTGCAGGCTGCTGCGGCTTCTGCCCTCGCTTTTGCAGCCGGCGCTGTGCTGCCGGTGATCCTTGCGGCGCTGCTCAAAGGTGAGATGCTGATTTGGATTGTGTCCGGTGCGGCGCTATTGTTACTTGCATTGCTGGGCGCGGCTGGCGCCATATTAGGCGGCGCGCCGATATTGCGGCCGGTTGTTCGCGTGACTTTCTGGGGTGCTGCGGCCATGGCCCTGACCGCTGCCATCGGATCGATTTTTGGAGCTGTTATTGCATGAAATATAAGACCGTAATTTTTGACTTTGGCGGTGTGATCACATCCTCCCCCTTTGAAGCTTTCAACCGGCTGGAGGCGGAGCAGGGTGTACCGAAGGACAGTGTCCGCCGGATCAATAGCGCTAATCCCGATGATAATGCGTGGGCCAGGTTTGAACGGGCGGAACTGGATAGCGCCGGTTTTGACGAAGCCTTTGCGATGGAAGCTCGCGCCATCGGTATCGAGCTACGCGGCGCTGATGTGCTGGCGCGGCTGGCCGGTGACGTGCGCCCTAATATGGTGGCGACGCTGGATCGTCTGAAGGTTGAGGGTGTCAGGATATCGTGCATCACCAATAATGTACCCGCCGGCAAAGGTGCAGGCATGGCGATGGATGAAGAAAAGGCGGCGGCGGTGAAAGATGTCATGCGGCGTTTCGATCATATTATCGAGAGCAGCAAGGCGGGCGTTCGCAAGCCTGATCCGCGGATTTACCAGATGATGTGCGAAGCGCTGGATGTCGAACCGGCGCAATGTATCTATCTCGATGATCTCGGGATCAACTGCAAACCGGCGGCTGCCCTTGGCATGGCTGCGATCAAGGTGTCGGCGGAGCAGCAGGCGCTGGATGATCTGGGCGCTCTCTTGAACATGCAATTGCCCTGATGACTTTGGCGGAATCGAATAAATCTGTAATATATTCGTCATCAATGAGTCGTCGAAATGACGTGAAATCGCTATAGCGTGACGGGATTGCAAGGTTGCGGGGATTCGTGAAAAATAGCTTTACGGACAGATTTGGCGTCATGACCCGCTGGTACAGCCAGCAGGGCCTTTACCCTGTTCTTTTTCTTATATCGGTAGTTTTGTTGCTGGTTCAGGCGATAAGACTGATCTGGTTGGTCCTTACCCCTCTGGGCCCGGTCGGTGATTATCGGGCCGATGATGTCCAGATATTGTCACCGGAATCGCGCCTGACCCTGTTCAGCAGCTTCGACCCCTTTTT
>JABMNS010000279.1 GCA_013204445.1 Sphingomonadales bacterium | reverse complement strand
TAATCTTGCGATATTCCGACAATCGCATCGCCACTTTGGCAAAGCCGTCCGGTTCTCTGGCGGAGTCGAGCCCGAAACGGTCGGCGTCGCTTTCATTTATCCGGATCATACCGTTGATCGCTGGCGTCGCGGCAAAGAAATAGACCGTCAGAATCAGGCTGAGCAAAGGAATCACCGCAGGATCGGATATGCTCCGTATGCCCCATTTTTCGCCATGGCGCTCGACTAGCCGCGGCGAGAGGCGCGCGACAATGAACAGCCCGACGGCCACGATGAGCGCCAAAATGAGCACTGCGCGCCAGGTATGTCCCAGCACATAATGTCCTAGTTCATGCCCCATGACCGCCGCGACTTCTGCCGGATCGGTGCGTTCGAGCAGATTGTCATTGAGCGAAATCCGGATCGTCGGCCCGATACCGGAAACATTGGCTGATATCCGTTTATGCTGCTTAGACTGGTCAAACACATAGATATTGTCCGCCGGAATATCATATTCTGCCGCCATCGCGACAATCTGGTCGCGCATCGGTCCCTTCGCCATCTGCTCATAGTCGTTGAACAGGGGCGCAATAAACACCGGCCCGAGCAGCAGCCCGATGAACAGAAAGATGGAAATCACACCGGTCCCCCAGATCCACCATGTCTTGGGTGCGCGCCGAATTACGGCGAAAATCGCCATGATCAGCAGCGGAAAGATAACCAGCGAGATGATCAGGCCGATCATCTGCTCGCCAAACCAGCCGCCAAAATTCTGACTGATCAGGCCATATTGCCGTTCCCGGAAAAAGCCCGTGTAGATTGTCCATGGCAGGGTGAGCAAGAAGCCGGCGATGACATAAGGCAGCGTATAGAGTCCGGGCTGCAGCCATTTTCTGCTGGTCACCCGTTCGGCCCAGTCCCGAAAGCGGGCGGACAGACGCGACTGGAGGATCAGGAAATCGACCAATATACCGACCAGAGCCGCCCATAATATCAGCCAATAGCCACCCTGGAAATATTGGTTCGATTTTTCGAGCTCGGCGCCCTGTAACGTGTCGATATAGGCACGGCTGGCCTGTTCGACATCAAAGTCCGAAGCGCCGGCCTGTGCAAAAAGGCTTTCTGTGGGCAAGCCTGCGATCAGTATGGCGGCTATAAATAACATCAATATTCTGAACATGACCATCTCCCTTGCGTCCAAGCCATAAACGCAATTGCGCGGGGTGCAAATGGCTCTTATGGCAAGGCCCATGTTAGATATTCAAAAAGCTCCGAATGACGAAATGGCCGATGCCGCGTCAGCGCCCAAGGATCCCGAGACGATCCGCCGCGAGGATTATCGTCCGCCGGCCTGGTTCATTCCGGAAGTCGAACTCGACTTTGATCTCGATCTGACGCGGACTTTGGTCCGCTCGAAACTGGACGTCCGCCGCTCAAAAAGCGCCGAAGCGGGCGAGCCACTGGTCCTGCAGGGCGATGATATCACGCCTGCATCGGTGAAGGTTGACGGTGCGGTCCGCAATGACTGGACGTTGGTCGAGGGCGATCTGGTCCTGCCACTCACCGGCGCGGCGCATAGCGTCGAGATAGAGGTCGAACTCGATCCCTCGACCAACACGCAGCTCATGGGCCTCTATGGCTCGAACGACATGCTCTGCACCCAGTGTGAGGCGCAAGGCTTTCGCCGGATCACCTTCGCCCCCGACCGGCCCGACGTGCTCAGCCGCTATCGGGTGCGGATGGAGGCCGACAAGGCGAAATTCCCGATACTCCTGTGCAATGGCGACAAGGTAGCTGAGGGCGATGGCGAAAATGGTCGTCACTGGGTCCAGTGGAATGATCCCTGGCCCAAGCCGAGCTATTTGTTCGCGCTGGTTGCCGGCGATCTGGTCGCCAATAGTGACAATTTCACAACCCGTTCCGGCAAGCCGGTCGAGCTCAATATCTGGGTGCGCGACGGCGATCTCGATCGCACCAACCATGCCATGCAGGCGCTGAAAGATTCGATGCACTGGGATGAAGAAACCTATGGCCGCGAATATGATCTTGGCCTGTTCAACATTGTTGCTGTCAGCGACTTTAACAT
>JABMNS010000278.1 GCA_013204445.1 Sphingomonadales bacterium | reverse complement strand
GCTGCGCTCCCGTGATCGCCACATTTTCCGGCGGTGTTTCTCTGCGATCAGAAATGGTTTTGATCGGCGTAACGGAGATAGAAAATAGCTGCGCCGAACGCCGTCCCGCGACTTAATCTATCGTTATCCCGCAAACCAACGCGGTTCCGGCGTTTTCTGCCTTCATCCGTTTCAACTCGAAAGGACAATATCATGGCCAAATCACAGAAGAAATCGAACAAGGAAATTCGCAAGCCAAAAGCCGCAAAGACCAAGAATAACGCTTCCAACCCTTCGGGCAAGGCGGGTGTTGTGGTCGGCCTGGATAATATGAAAAGCAATCGCGGAAAATGATGGATAAGGAAAGGCAACAATCATGCGTGTAAAAGCATCCGTTTGCCGGGAACAGGAAGCGCGCCAGCTTGATCTGGCTGCCAATGATCCACTGGAAAGCCGGCGCAAGGTCGCCGCTGCTGCCGCAAAGGCGTGGGGTCTCGAAGCGATTCAGGCAGAAAAACGCGAGGCCGGTCATGTGAGTCCGCGCGATAAGCTAGACGCGGAAATCACGATTGAATTTGCCGAGGAAAATGAAACCGACGTATTGCAGGGCAGAAGCTAGGGCGCAGCTTCGCCTGATGATAGCTTATGGTTTGATTGCGCTGTTGGTTGTGGGGGTGAGTACGGCCTTGGTTTTTGCTAGAAAGAAACGCCGCGGTTATCGCTAGAGAATCATTGCTTGGTTCAATCGATCTCGACGAAGATATGCCGGCCAGTTCTGAAAAGGCCTATCAACTATCAGGCAGACTCCACTAGCAATAGAATCAAGGCGCCCGCTCCAGCTTGTCCACATAGATCTCATTCGCCCGCTCTCTTGATAGATCAAAGGCCGTCTGCATTCGGCAAAGCGTATCAGCTTTTACGTCAAACAGTTCTCGAACCGAATCGCCATATCTTCGGACTGGGTGGAGTGGCTGTTGAGGACCGCGCTGGCCTTCTGCTCGACAGGATCAGGACAAACAGAAGGTCCGGGTCAGGGCAAACGAAAGTTCAGGTGCAGCGCGAACCGGGAGTGCTCACGCCACCTCGACAAAACTGTCCAGCACCCGCTTGTCGCCTGCCTTTTCAAACGCAATCTCCAGCTTGTTGCCTTCCTTCACCTTCACCTCACCATAGCCGAATTTGGTGTGGAAGACCCGCATGCCGACGGTTACATCATCGCGGCCCTTATTGCCCAAGGACACCGCGCTGCGCCGGGCTTCCTTGATGATGCGGGGGTTTTTGTCAAAGGCGCCCGCCGACGAAGCAGCGCGCTGCCAGCCGGGGCCGCGTTTGCCGGCTCTGGTGCCATTGGCAGCGGCAAGATGGGCAAACGGGTCGCTACTCTCGCTCCAGTTGGCTCGCCACAGGCTTTCGCCGCCGCTCATGCTGCTTTCGTGCTCGATATGGTCATCGGGCAGTTCGCCGATGAATCTTGACGGGATCGAACTGTTCCACTGACCGTATATCCGCCGATTGGCAGCGTGAAAGATGGTACATTTTTTCTTGGCGCGGGTGATCGCGACATAGGCGAGGCGCCGTTCCTCCTCGAGGCTGGCATTGCCGCCCTCGTCGAGGCTACGCTGCGACGGAAACACGCCTTCCTCCCAGCCGACGCAGAATATATGGTCATATTCCAGACCTTTGGCACCATGCATGGTCATGATCGTAACCTTGGCTTCGTCGTCGTGCGCGTCATTGTCCATGACCAGGGAGACATGTTCGAGAAATTCGCCGAGTGTTTCATATTCTTCCATCGCGCGCGCCAGTTCGGTCAGATTCTCCAGACGGCCAGCGGCTTCGGTGGAGCGGTCTGCCTGCAGCATCGTCGTATAGCCGGACTCGTCAAGGATGATCCGGGTTAGCTCGGCATGGTCGGTGTCGACCGCCATTTCCCGCCAGCGGCCGAAATTACGCATCAGTTCGAGCAGCGTATTGCGCGTGCGCGGCGGCAATTCATCGGTATCACAAATGCTCAGCGCAGCACTGGCCAGTGATATGCCTTGTCCGCGGGCAAGACGGTGGACTTTCCCGATGGTCTTGTCGCCAAGGCCGCGCTTGGGCGTGTTGACGATCCGCTCGAAAGCGAGGTCGTCGGCGGGCTGGGCAATCACCCGCAGATAAGCCAGTGCATCCCGGATTTCGGCGCGTTCGTAAAAGCGAAAGCCGCCGATGATCTTGTAGGGCATGCCGATCGAGATGAAACGGTCCTCAAACTCGCGGGTCTGAAACTGGGCGCGGACCAGGATCGCGACATCGTTCGGCGACACTTGTGTGAGCTGCTGTAGCGCTTCGATTTCATCGCTGATGCGCCGCGCTTCCTCGGGGCCGTCCCAGACACCGATGACCTGCACCTTGTCGCCTTCGGTTTCTTTGGTCCACAAGGTCTTGCCGAGGCGGCCGCTATTATGGTCGATCAGTCCGGACGCAGCGGCGAGAATATGCGGGGTGGAACGGTAATTC
>JABMNS010000277.1 GCA_013204445.1 Sphingomonadales bacterium | reverse complement strand
TCCGGCGGCGTGATCGCGTCCATCGCCGTCCGGATTTCGGCCTTGCCCTTGGGCAGCGGCGTATCGATGGCAAATAATCGCGCCACCAGCCGTTCGATATTGGCATCGACGACGACCGCCCGTTCGCCAAAGGCAATGGCGGCAATGGCGGCTGCGGTATAGGCGCCCACTCCCGGCAGCTTGAGAAGCTCAGACTCTTTCTGAGGAAAGATTCCATCCATTTTTTCAGTGATATAAACGGAGCATCTATGAAGATTTCTCGCCCGCGCATAATAGCCCAGCCCGGCCCACGCCGCTAGCACGTCCGCTTCTCTGGCCTGCGCCAGACTTGCAACCGTCGGCCAGCGCCTGGTGAATTTCTCAAAATAGCTTTTGACCGCAGCAACCGTCGTCTGCTGGAGCATGATTTCGGACAGCCAGACATGATAAGGATCGGGCAAATTGCTCCCCGGCGGCGACCGCCAAGGCAATATTCTCGCCTTATCCACATAATGTGCACCGATATTGGCAGTAATTTTACGTGCTGTGGCGGGTAAACTATCGACGGCCATGACCGCGCCATGCCATAAAAGCTCATAATGGCGAAGAAAATTGGCAATTTTGGTGATGAAAAGGCGAAAACCGCCAGCACCGGCAAGCCTGTGCCCAAAAAATCGCCAAAAAAACCAGCCGTCAAAAAATATCAGAAATATCAGCGTCCGCGCGGCGGTCCGGCAAAAAGCATCTCCGACCTGGTGCCCGAAATCGGCCGCGCCGCCTTTCGCCGCTATGGCTTCATCCAGTCTTCGGTCGTCAGCCGCTGGGCAGAAATTGTTGGCGAACGCTATGCTGCGGTGTCGCTGCCCGAATCGATCCGCTTTCCGCGCGGCGAGAAAGAGGGTGGAACATTGCATCTGCTGGTTGGCGGCGCTTATGCGACCATGATGCAACATATCGCGCCCGAAATCATCGAACGGGTCAACCGCTTCTTCGGCTATGGCGCGGTCAGTCAGATTCGATTCAGACAAGGTGTCGTAACGCCCAAGAAAGATAAGGAAAAAAGGGTCGCCCTGCCCGCCTCGCTCAAGCCCGCGCCAATCCAGCTGGGTGAGAATTTGCGCGATATTGGGGATGCGGAATTGAACCGGGTGCTCGAATCACTCGCATCTGCAGTTGCAAAGGCGGAAGCGGACCCTAAGAAAGATGAGCAGTTGAGCATAAAGATCATCGGCAAGATCGGTGACGGTGACAAGAAGAAGGACCGGACATGAAGTTGAGAGGCACGTATCTTGCTTCGGCATTGTTAACAGCAGCGGTGATGACTGCACCGGCGCCGGCACAGCAAACCGAAGCTGCCAACCGGGTCACGCTGTCGGCCATGGGCGGCCATGTCATGGGCAACCCCCTAGCCAAGCAAAAGCTGACCGAATATATGAGCTACACATGCAGCCATTGTGCAGCATTTGAAAAAGAATCCTACAGCGCTCTCGCCACAAATTTCGTCAACAATGGCTATGTCAGCTTCGAGGTCCGCAACCTCATTCTAAACCCCATCGATCTATCGGCTGCGATGCTTGCCCGCTGCGGCGGCCGCACCAAATTTTTCGGCAACCATCGCGCTCTGCTGCTGAAGCAATCGACGTGGCTAGCGAAATTCCAGTCCACTTCCCCGGAAGTCATGAAAACGATGAACGACGGGACGGTTCCACAGCGGCTCAAGAAAATTGCCAAAGCCGCCGGACTCGACACATTGATGAAGGCGCGCGGCTTTACCGCGCCCCAGATCCATGCCTGCCTGTCCGATCAGGCTGAACAGGACAAGATACTGGCGATGACAAAATATGCCACGGACACGCTCAAGCTATCCGGAACGCCTAGCTTTACGATAGCCGACCAACCGCTTGCAAATGTCCACAGCTGGACGGCACTGCAACTCAAATTGGCGGCCCTTCCGCAATAGACATTCGATATTTTCAGGAAACAGGAACAGAATATGCGCACATTCAACTATATTGCACTATTGGCATTTGCCCTGGCTTTAACCGCCTGTGGTGAAGCGACCGAAGGTGAGGCCGGAGCGACCTCCTCCACGTCAGTCGAAACAGTCGAAGCGCCGGCCGGGCAGAAATGGTCCGAGACGGTATCCAAAACCGATGCAGGCGGCGTTGTGATGGGCAATCCCGATGCACCGATCAAGCTGGTCGAATATATGTCTATCACCTGCTCGCACTGCAAGGATTTCGGGGAACAGGCCTTTGCACCGCTGCGCGACACTTATGTCGAAAGCGGTCGGGTCAGCTTTGAAATCCGGAATTTCGTTCGTGATCCGCTGGATCTTTCCGCCGCCATCCTGTCTCGTTGCGGCGGTGAAGGACCGTTCTTCCCGCTCACCGAACAGGCTTTGGGCTATCAGGGAGCGATGTTTGAAAAAGCACAGGGCATGGGCGAAGCAACCTATAGCGACATATTGAAATCCGCACCGGAATCGCGATTTGTCCGTCTCGCCGAACAGCTCGGCCTGATCGCCTTTTTTCAGCAGCGCGGCATCTCCGCAGATCAGGCCAAGGCTTGCCTGGCGGATACGGCGGCGGCTGAAACGTTGATGAACAACACCCAGAAAGCCGCAGAGCAATTCAATATCGAAGGCACCCCGACATTCCTGCTCAACGGGCAAAAAGTCGAGGGAACCAACTGGGCGATGATCGAAACCAAGCTGAAAGAAGCCGGCGCAAGATAAGCGCAGGCTCGATCGCTAAAGGGGGCGCGATTTGAATTTGGTGACTGAAAGCGGCGGTACGGGGGGCATCTCGTGCAAATAAAGAAGCTCAGACTTTCGGGCTTCAAAAGCTTTGTCGATCCGACCGAGCTGCGCATCGAAAAAGGACTGACCGGTGT
>JABMNS010000276.1 GCA_013204445.1 Sphingomonadales bacterium | reverse complement strand
TGCCGATGATTATATGGTCGTGAACCGTGATGCCGAGCGTACGGCCGGCGGCGCAGATATCCTTGGTAATCGCGATATCCTGGCGGCTGGGCGTGCTGTCGCCGCTGGGATGATTGTGCACCAATATGATTGCCGCCGAGCCCAAGGCCAGCGCGCGCTTTATGACTTCGCGGGTATAGAGGGCGGCCTGATCAATCGACCCTTGGCTGACCAGTTCATCGCGGATCAGCCGATTCTTGCTGTCGAGATGCAAGACCCGGACGCGTTCATGAGCCAGTTGCGCCATATCGGCCCGCAGATAGTCGAGCAAAGCCTGCCAGGTTGACAGGATCGGCTGGGTCCGCGCCGGCTCGGAGATAAGGCGCAAGCCCGCGACCTGGACAATCTTCAGCGCGGCCACGCTGGTTTCGCCCATGCCGGGAAAATTTACCAGCGCATCGGCGTCGGAAACCAGAAGGCGCGAGAAGCTTCCGAATTCCTCGATCAATTGCTTGGCCAGCGGCTTGGTGTCGCGGCGCGGAATGGCCAGCGCGATTAGATATTCGACCAGTTCGTGATCGTGCAGTCCGTGGCCCTGACCTGTCAAAATGCGGTGCTGAAGCCGGGCGCGATGACCGCTGCCGTGCCTGGGCAAGCCTGATTGCATGTCATGTCCTTTGGCCATGAACCCCTTATAGCCAGAACAAATCAAGAACGATGCCGATAAGCGGAAAGCCGTCCGAAAATGTCCAATATCTATATTGGGTCTTAAAACGCGGCCACTTGGACACTTGTACATTGCAACTTAAGGCTGACTTCTCCATTTCAACCGCAATGGAAGAAGAAATCGCCAATGACCCCGTCGGTCGCCGTTCCTGGTTTCGACTGTATGGCGGGATATTGCTTGTTCTGATCCTGCTCGGACTGATCGCCCTGTGGGTCAGCCGGACGACACTGGCAGATAATGTCATCCAGTCCCAGCTTGACCAGATGGATGTTAGCGCCAGCTACGAGATCGAGGATATCGGGCTTCGCAAACAGGTTATTCGCAATCTGGTGATTGGTGATCCGGAACACCCGGACATGACCGCAGAGCTGGTCGAACTTGGCAATAGCCTGAGCCTGGGCGGTGTCGGCGTCAACTGGGTCCGGGCAAGCGGCGTCAAGCTGTTCGGGCGGCTGGAGAACGGCAAGCTCACTTTCGGGGAACTCGACAAGTTTACCGATCCGGAAGACGACAGTCCGCTGGCGCTGCCGGACATGTGGCTGGGCCTGAGCGATGCCAAGCTTCGCATCGACAGCGAATATGGCGTCATCGGACTGGCGCTCAATGGTGAAGGCGAGTTGCACGATGGTTTCAGCGGAGAAATCGCGGCGACCAGCCGGAATCTGGACGCTGGCGGTTGTGCCTTAACCAAACCGAGCTTCTTCGGCAAAGTTGCGATTCGCCGCAAGAAACCGCATTTGCAGGGGCCGCTGCGGTTGCCGACCATAGTTTGCAGCAAAGTTGATCTGGCGGCTGAAGATGTTGCGGCGCAAGTCTCGGTTGATCTCGGCGAAGATCTGGCCAGCTGGTCCGGCAATATCGGTCTGCTCGGCGGACCGTTTCGCTATGGCGACTATGCCAGCCGGGGAATAAAGGCATCCGTTAATCTGGCCGGTGATTTCAAACAGAGCAAGGGTGATGTCGATCTGACCGCTAGCGGGTTGCGATCCCCCTACGGAAGCGCCGACAGTTCGCACATCAAGGGGCCGTTCGCGCTGGGCTATGGCGGTGCGGTGATGACGGCGAGTTTTGCCGGGCAGCCGGAAATTCGCGGCGTTCATGTGGATAAAAATCTGTTGCGGCAGGCCGACAGCCTGTCTGCGTCGGTGGCCGGAACACCGGTCGGCCCGCTCGCAAACCGGTTCGCGAAAGCCGTTCAGCAGGCCGGCAACCAGCTGGATATTTCCAGCGACATAAAATTCTCAAAAAGCGCCGGACGGACTGTCCTTTCGCTCAACGCGCTGGCAGCCCGCTCGCCATCCGGAGCGACGCTGAGTCTGAGCGATCCTTTGCTCTTGTCCTTTACCGACAAGAATATCAGGATGCTCGCTGACGGTCATATTCAGCTGGCAGGCGGTGGTTTTCCAAGCACCAAATTGCTGCTCGACGACAGCAGCCTGTCGCGCGGCTTTTCCGGACGGCTGGAAATGGCCAATTATCAGGTCGGTTCGGCCCAGCTGAAGATTCCGGCACTGGCCTTTTCGCCAACGCGCCAGGGCGGGACCAATATTGATGGGCGGATCATCCTCACCGGACCGCTCGGGGACGGGCAGATTACCGGGCTGCAGGTGCCGGTCAGCGGAAATATTCGGCGAAATGGCGATTTCGCCATGTTCCGCCATTGTATCAACCTGCAATTTGCCAGCCTGCGCACCGCATCTCTGCGCGCCGGTCCGACCAGCGCGCGATTATGTCCGCAGGGTGATGCCATCGTGTATGGCAGCGGATCGGCTGTCTATGTTGCGGCCAATATGCCGTCGCTCAAATTGAATGGCGATGTCGGTGGCACGCCGCTGGCCATTTCGAGCGGAGCACTCGGCTTTTCCCTGGCGAAAGGTCTGACGGCGCAAAATGTCGGCATCCGGCTGGGCACGGCCGGCAGTATAACCAGCCTCGACATGGCTTTGCTCAGCGCCGCTTTCGGCGCCATGATCAACGGACGAATAGAGGGCGCTTCCGGACAGGTCGTTAATGTCCCGCTGCTGATGGAAAAGATCGAAGGCGATTGGTGCTATGAAAATGGTCAATTTTTGGCCGATGCCAGTCTGCTGGTCCGCGATGAGCAAACGGTGGAACGGTTCAGGCCATTGATCAGCAATGACGTCAAATTGCGTTTTGACGGCAATGATCTGACAGCGACGGGCTGGCTCCGCGAGCCGGAGACGTTGACCGCGGTTGCGGCGATTGATATTCTCCACGCGCTGAACAAGAGTGAGGGCAGGGCGCTGATCGACGTCCAGTCGCTGATGTTCAACGAACGGCTGCAACCGGAACAGCTGACCCCGCTGACCCTGGGCGTAATCGCCAATGTACAGGGGGAAATATCGGGTGTCGGGAGGATTGACTGGGATGCGTCCGGAAATGGCATCAAAAGTAGCGGGGCATTTCGGACCAATGGCATGAACCTGGCGGCGGCATTTGGCCCGGTCACTGGCCTGTCGGGGGAGATTAACTTTTCCGACCTGCTCGCGCTGGAAACCGGTCCGGGTCAGATCGTCAGCCTGTCCGAGGTCAATCCCGGCGTTGCTGTCTTTAATGGACAAATCCGCTATCGACTGCTGCCGGACTTTAAAATGCAGGTTGAAGGCGGCCAATGGCCATTTGCGGGCGGCAAATTGTATCTCGAGCCGACCATATTAGATCTCAGCGAAGAAGCCGAAAGGCGGTTGCAATTTACCGTCAAAGGGGTTGATGCGGCCCAGTTCCTAACCCAGTTTGATTTTGAGAATATGACCGCGACAGGTGTGTTTGACGGCCAGCTCCCAATGGTCTTCGATCAGGATGGCGGCCGGATTGTTGGCGGTTATCTGGCAGCGCGCGAAGGCGGCGGTACGCTCGCCTATGTTGGAGAGCTTACCTATGAAGATATGGGCGCCATAGCCAATTTCGCTTTCAGTGCGCTCAAATCGATCAAATATCGCAATCTGACCATCGGAATGGACGGGGACATTGCCGGTGAAATCATCACCGAGGTAAAATTCGACGGGTTGCAGCAAGGCGATGATGCGAGCCGCAATTTCATCACCAAGCAGCTCGCGCGCATCCCGATCCAGTTCAACGTCCGTATCCAGGCGCCGTTTATGCAATTGATGAGCAGTGCCAAATCCTATTACGAACCGGAAATATTGCTCGGGCAGAATTTGCCCGCACTATTGCGGGCGCAAGAGGCCCGAGCAAAGGCCGCCGTGAAGGTTTTCACAGAAGATGAATAGTCCATTCAGCCGGGGGAAAGCGATGATGCTTTATCAGACAAGCCGATTGACGGATCGACCATATACTGCGATTCGTCGCAATATGAGGAGTTTAACCACCGCCAGCCTGATTTTGGGAATGTTGAAAGGGCTTTCCGCCTGCGTGCAGGTGATTGCGCCGGACAAGCCGATTGTCATTAACCTCAATATCAACATTAAGCAGGAAGTGGTGTATCGCCTGGACGGTGATGCAAAAGACTTAATCAACGAGGAGGCGGATATTTTCTGATGTTTGAGAATGTAAGTAAAAATAAGGCGTTGGCCGCAATCGGCGGACTGATATTGACAGCGGTTGTTGCCACGCCGGTGATGGCGCAGCGCGACCCCGCCTATGAAGCGGCGCGGTCATCGGGCGCTATTGGTGAGAAGCCGGATGGTTATCTTGGCTATGTGACTTCGCCTTCACCGGCGATCAAGGCGCTGGTCGAGGATATCAATATCAAGCGCAAGGCAGCCTATACCCGCAAGGCACAGGAAACGAATTCGACGGTTGAGCAATTTGCCTTCACCTCGGGCTGCAACCTGATCATGCGGACCTCTGTCGACGAAAAATATCAGACGCCAAGTGGTAGCTGGAATACGCGGGACAGTTCAGATCCGGTGCGCGATTCACGCTGCCCTTGAGCTAGTTCTCAGCATAAAGACCCAAAAAAGGCGTGTCGATTGATTCGGCGCGCCTTTTTCTTTTTGTCCAAAACCACAGTCATCAAAAAAACGAAATCTGATCCAATAAAAGCGAAGCAGATATAATTGATAGCCGATCAATTTGCCGGTTTGCATCCTGCTTTTACATACAAGTCCGTCGAATATTCTGTCACGCAAACATCCAATTTTCCGCGTTGCAGCATTGCTGTTGACTTGGGCACGCTGCTTTCCTAAACGGACCGCGCCTTGGCGGGTCGGCCTGCTGTTGTTTATGGCTCTTTTTGGCGCTCTTTGGGGCATTTAAAGGGGTGATAATGGCGGCAAGCGAATCTGATCGGGATCCCCTCGAAGAGGATGTGCGGGTTTCATCGCTGGAAGAGCGACTGGAAACGGCACAGAATAGAGAGAGGATCAAAGCGGGGCACCGAAACAAAGGGCCAGACGAAAGTCAGCGGCTCGGCGCAAGGGTGCTAAGCTATTTGATTGGAGGCGTGGCTGCTGGTTTCTTTCTTGGGTGGCTTTTTGACACCTGGTTGGGAACAAAACCATTGTTCCTGTTGCTGTTCTTCTTCCTTGGAACGGGAGTGGCGTTCAGGAAAATTTACGTGATTTCGAGCCAGCCGGTGGATGACATTGGAACGGCGATAGCAGATGATGACGATTGACTATCAGGGGTTAGATTAGTGGCTACAGACGGCAAGATTGATCCTATGCACCAGTTTGAAGTGCTGCCCATTTTTGATGGCTTCACTTTATTCGGTCAACAGATCAGCTTCACTAACAGCGCGCTATGGATGTTCATCGTCCTTGTGCTTCTTTATGTGTTCATGATGGGCGGAATGAAGCGGGAACTGGTTCCCGGTCGCTGGCAGGTCATGGTCGAGGGTGTTGTAAACTTTGTTGACAATATCATCGCTACCAGCATTGGCCCGCAGGGCAAGAAATATACGCCCTGGGTGTTTACCCTGTTCATGTTCATCCTGTTTTCCAACCTGCTCGGCATGATGCCTTTCGGTATCATCCCCGGCATCCATCCGTTCACGGTCACCAGCCAGTTTACCGTCACCGGTCTGCTGGCAGCGATCAGCTTCTCTATTGTTTTGATCGTCGGTTTCTGGAAGCATGGCTTCAAGTTTTTCAGCCTGTTCATCCCACACGGCACGCCAATCGTGATGATCCCGCTGATCTTCATGGTCGAGCTGCTGTCCTTCCTCGTACGTCCGTTTAGTCTTGCGCTGCGGCTGTTCGTTGCGATGATCGCGGGCCATATCCTGATTAAGGTGTTCGCCAATTTTGTCATTCAGGCGATTGACGCAGGTGGTGCCAGTTGGGGTATCGCATTACTCAGTATAATCTTCATCGCCTTTGTCAGCGCGCTGGAATTGCTGGTTTGCGCCATTCAGGCCTATGTTTTCGCTCTTCTCACATCTTTGTACATC
>JABMNS010000275.1 GCA_013204445.1 Sphingomonadales bacterium | reverse complement strand
GGATGCCGCGCAACCTTGACAGGCGCGTGGAATATATGATGCCGATCACCAATGAAACCGTCCATGATCAGATATTGGACCAGGTCATGGTGGCCAATTTGATCGATGACGAGCAGAGCTGGGAATTAAATGCCGACGGCAGCTACACAAGGGTGAAATCTTCCGACAAGCCGTTCAACCTGCATCGCTATTTTATGACCAACCCGTCATTGTCAGGGCGCGGCAAGGCGCTCAAGAAAAGCAATGCGGTTCCCCGCCTCAGCTTGCGTCGCCGCAAGAAAAAGGCGTGACCGGCGTGCTGGTGCAAAAAGGTATATTGGCCCAATCCTTTCAAGCGAAAAAAAGGCAATCCATCCGGCGCACGGCGATTGTCGATATTGGCTCAAATTCTATCCGGCTGGTCGTCTATCAGGGCCCGGCTAGGGTTCCCGCGATCCTGTTCAATGAAAAGGTCATGGCGGGACTGGGCAAGGAATTGTCGACCACCGGCACGATTGGCAAGGCTTCAATGGCGCTCGCCGTTCGTGGGCTGAAGCGTTTTCATCGCCTATGCATCGAAATGGAAGTCGACAGCATCAAGAGTTTCGCCACGGCGGCGGTGCGGGATGCCAGCAACGGCAAGGACCTGCTGAAAGCAGCGCACGAGATCGGCTATGATGTGGCGGTGCTGCATGGTGAGGAAGAAGCGGAATCGGCGGCACTGGGCGTTATTTCCGGTATCCCGGATGCCAGAGGAATTGTCGGAGATCTGGGCGGAGGTAGCCTTGAGCTGGCGCTAGTCGACCAGGGCAAGGTGCTGGAACGCTTTTCCTTCCCGCTCGGCGTGCTCAGGGTTGCGGACCTTCGCGCCAAAGGGCAGGATGCGCTGAAGGGCCAAGTGCGCAAGATGCTCAAAAAAACCGGATGGGAGAAGCAGGCACAAGGCCTCCCATTCTATCTGGTGGGCGGTTCCTGGCGGTCTCTGGCCCGGATCGACATGTTTGACAGCCACTATCCGCTCCCGGTCATCCACAATTACGAGATGGAACCGCGGCGTGCGCAGCGGCTGGTCAGCCGACTGGCGCAGTTGAACCGTGACAAGCTCAAGAACGTGCCGGGTCTGTCCACGTCGCGCATACCGACGCTGAAGGATGCCGCTTGGCTGTTGTCCATGTTGGTGCGTTATCTGAACAGCAGCAAGATGGTTGTTTCTGCTTATGGGGTCCGTGAAGGCCTGTTGTTTCAGAGCCTGAGCAAGCAGGAGGCGGCGCGTGATCCGCTGCTGCTGGCGACGGAAGATGCCGGAACGGCGCAAGCCCGTTTCCCAGCGAATAGCAAATTGCTCGGCAAATGGATTGCCGACATTTTTGCCTACGATCCGCCTGAGTGGCACCGCATCCGTCAAGCCGCCTGCAATCTGGGCGATGTTGCATGGCGCGCGAACCCCAATTTTCGGGCCGAGCGTGGGTTGGAGATGGGATTGCATGGCAATTGGGTTGGGATCACTGGGCCGGAACGGGAAATGCTGGGGCAGGCGCTGTATACCAGCTTCGGCGGCGGCAATGACATCTTCCCCGGCGGCGGGCAGCTTGCCAGCGAACAGGCAACCAAGCTCGCGATTAGCTGGGGACTTGCCATGCGGCTTGGGCAGCGGCTCAGCGGCGGGACCCGTAATCCGCTGGAACAGACGAAAATCCGCAAAACAGGGAAAAAGCTCGAGCTGACAATCGCTGGCGATCTGATCCACCTCTATGGTGATGCGGTTGCCAAACGGCACGGGCATCTCGCCAAAATGTTGGGGCTGGAACCGGTGATGACCGGCGTTTAGGTCCTGATCCTGGCTATTCCAGCTCTGTGACGTCACCCTCTTGCTGGTGGGTCATTTTGAGCTTTCCGTCCTTGACGGTGAAGCTCACCCGGCCTTCGACTAGGTCCAGCGCATCCCGGCCAAATTCTTCGTAGCGCCAGCCCTCGAGCAGAGGAACATCTTCGCGTTCTCCAGCGACGATCCGTTCCAGATCATCGGCACGGGCAAGCAGGCGGGATGCGACATTCATCTCCGCCGAACGAATCTTGAGCAACAATTTTAGCAGGTCGGTCACCAGCGCATTGGATTTACCATTCTTGGGGCGCCGACCAATTTTTAGCGGCAGATCATCGCGGGACAGCGGTTCTGCCTGTTCGATAACATCCATCAAGCGAGCGCCGATATCATTGTTGTTCCAGCCCGACGAAAGACCGCGGACTTGTCCCAGCTTGACTTGATCCTTGGGTGGATTGGCAGCAATATCGGCCAGTGTTTCGTCGCGCATGATCCGCCCGCGCGGAAGGTCCTTGGACTGGGCTTCTGTTTCGCGCCAGGCGGCTATCGCGCTCAGCCTTCCGAGCATGTCCAGATTGCGGCCTTGCGACTTGACCCGCAGCCAGGATTTCTCCGGATCATTGACATAATTGTCCGGATCGGCGAGCTTTTCCATCTCGGCATTGATCCACATGCCACGGCCAGTCTCGCGCAATTTTTCCAGCATCATCGGGAAAATTTCGGCGAGATGGGTGACATCAGCTACGGCATATTCCAATTGACGTGCATTGAGCGGTCGCCGCGACCAGTCGGTAAAGCGCGCGCCTTTGTCCAACGTAATGCCCAGCCAGCTATCGACCAGATTGGCATAGCCGATCTGTTCGCTCTGCCCGATCGCCATTGCCGCAATTTGCGTATCGAAGATCGGATGCGGGGTCTTGCCGGTAATATTATGTATTATTTCAACATCTTGTCCTCCGGCGTGGAAAATCTTGAGTACATTTTCATTGTTGACCAGCAGTTCCATGAGCGGCCCAAGATCAATACCCTTGAACAGAGGGTCAATCGCGGCTGCTTCCTTGCCATCCGAAATCTGGATGAGGCAGAGTATGGGCCAATAGGTGTTCTCGCGCATGAACTCAGTATCAACCGTAACGAAATCCGCTGTCGCGAAGCGTTCACAGATGTCGGCGATGTCCTGATTGTCCGTCAGCAAATTATGGATGTGCATCTGTATCCTATACAGCGCGCGCTTCACCCCGCAAACTTTATCATGAACGCTGAATTAAATTGGGTGGTGAATGATTGGAATTTGGTCGCTGTTAGCAATCACAGTTTTGGTTTTATTGCTGTTCGGGCAAATGATGACGAATCACGGTGATGTCTCTCCAGCCATGATGGACCTGCGGCCGATTAGCGGAAAGACAATCGAGATCACGATATTGGCCTGGGGTTCCGCGGCCAGGCGCGGAAGGGCTGTTTTAATCTGTCTGGTGACCTTCGGTTTTGTCCGGCAAGCCAAAGGCCTGCTCGCGCGCGCTCAATGGTCGGGCAATGTGGTGATCGACTTTGACGGAACCAATGTCGAATCTAGTCACGAGGGCTACAAGAAAGTGGTTAAGGCGCTGGATGATGCCGGGATCGCCTTCACCCGCCATTGGTACAAAGCCAACAATCTAGTCGAGCGGCGGCTGAGCCCGAGAATACTCGTGCCATGATCATCATAAACCAGAAGCAACCATCCCCGGATACACCCAAGAATAACGATCACAGCCGGAATGATGATAAGCCATTTTTTCACAGCTTTGACCTGAAGCAGATCGTTCTGGCGATAGGCAATGCCTATGGTTTCAATGTCACGTAACAAAAAATGGTTACGAGTATTTTCGTACTTCCACCACTTTTGGCTGATAAATAGAAAAATTGGGTTAATCACATAGTGACAGGATGAAATATAATAATGCACCGATTGCCAGCAGGAATTACCTCGATTCTACCTTCATCCTTGACAAACAGCCGCTTCCCCTGTGTTACGCCCAGCGTAAGTTTGCGCGGCGCAAACATCTCACAGACTTATCTTTCAAAGGTCCATCATGCACGCATATCGTACCCATAATTGTTCCGAGCTTCGCTCTTCGCACGTCGGCGAAGAAGTCCGTCTGTCCGGCTGGATCCACCGCAAGCGCGATCATGGCAATTTGCTATTTGTCGATCTGCGCGATCATTTCGGTCTGACCCAGATTGTCAGCGAGGCCGGCAGTGAGGCCTTCAAGATGCTCGACGGCGCGCGGGTGGAGTCGGTGGTCACGGTGACCGGCAAGCTTGTCGCTCGCGACGACGAAACGGTGAACAAAAATCTGCCAACCGGTGAGGTCGAACTCGTCGCCGATACCGTCAGCATGCAGGGCCCGGCGGAAGAATTGCCGATGCCGGTGTTCGGCGAACAGGAATATCCCGAGGATATCCGGCTGCGCTATCGTTTCCTCGATCTGCGGCGCGAGTCGGTTCATGCCAATATGATGCTCCGCTCCAAGGTAATCGCGAGCTTGCGCAAGCGCATGACCGATCAGGGCTTCACCGAATTCCAGACACCGATCCTGACCGCGTCGTCGCCGGAAGGCGCGCGTGATTATCTCGTGCCAAGCCGTGTCCATCCCGGCAAATTCTATGCGCTGCCGCAGGCGCCGCAGATGTTCAAGCAGATGCTGATGGTAGCCGGTTTTGATCGCTATTTCCAGATTGCCCCTTGCTTCCGCGACGAGGACGCTCGCGCCGATCGTTCGCCAGGCGAATTTTACCAGCTCGACCTCGAAATGAGCTTTGTCACTCAGGAAGATGTCTTCCAGACGCTGGAACCGGTTCTCGCTGGTGTTTTTGAAGAGTTCGCCGATGGCAGGTCGGTGACGCCGGCTGGCGAATTTCCGCGCATTCCTTACAAGGAATCGATACTGAAATATGGTAATGACAAGCCTGATTTGCGCAACCCGATCATCATCCAGGACGTCAGCGACCATTTTAAGGGCTCCGGTTTCGGCCTGTTTGACAAGATCACCTCTACCGGCGGCACCGTGCGCGCCTTTGTCGCGCCGCAAGCTGGCAAGAATAGCCGCAAATTCTTTGATTCGATGAATGACTGGGCTCGCGGTGAAGGCTTTGCCGGGCTGGGCTATATCAATATGAAGGAAGGCGCGGCCGGCGGCCCTATTGCCAAAAATCATGGCGAAAAAGACACGGCGAAACTGCTCGCCGATCTCGGCTGTGGCCCCGATGACGGAGTGTTCTTTGCCGCCGGCAAGGAAGCCGATGCAGCGAAGCTGGCCGGTGTTGCGCGCACAAGGGCGGCGGAACAACTGGACTTAATCGACAAGAACGCGTTTAAATTCTGCTGGATAGTTGATTATCCGATGTTTGAATATGATGAAGAGCTGAAGAAAATGGATTTCTCGCACAATCCTTTCTCGATGCCACAGGGTGAGCTTGAAGCGCTGGAAAACAAGGATCCACTTGATATTCTCGCCTGGCAATATGACATTGTCTGCAACGGGATCGAACTATCCTCCGGAGCGATCCGGAACCACCGGCCCGATATCATGTACAAGGCATTCGAGATTGCCGGCTATACCAAGGATCAGGTCGACATCGAATTTTCCGGCATGATCAACGCGCTCAAATATGGCGCACCGCCGCATGGCGGATCGGCTCCAGGTGTTGACCGGATCGTGATGATGCTCGCCAACGAGCCCAATATCCGTGAGGTCGTATTGTTCCCGATGAACCAGAAAGCCGAAGACCTAATGATGAACGCGCCGAGTCCGGTTGCCGCA
The DNA here is from genome assembly GCA_013204445.1 of Sphingomonadales bacterium. GTDB lineage: Bacteria > Pseudomonadota > Alphaproteobacteria > Sphingomonadales > Sphingomonadaceae > Parasphingorhabdus. The sequence continues at coordinate 4,138 of JABMNS010000275.1, read as the reverse complement.
AAACAATTGCGGGAATTGCATATCCGCGTGGTTGAGCAGCCAAAAGAAGGGTGAGCTCAATAACTCAGCTACTCATCATGCTGAATCAAGTTCAGCATGACGAAATAGGAAAAGTTAAATGACGCCCCCAATTACGAATGTCTTCCAATCTTCCCACGGCGACATCTGTTATTTCCAATGGGGGAAGGCAGGCGATGGCCTGTCCGTGCTGCTGCTTCATGCGACCGGTTTTCATGCCCGCTGCTGGGACAAGGTCGTGGACGCCTTTCCGGCAGGGACGCATGTCGTGGCGGTCGATCAGCTCGGCCATGGCCGCAGCGCCAGACCGGAGATCAAAGACTGGACCATGGTAGCCGCCGCGACGGCAGAATTGGTAAAATCACTCGGCGTGACATTTGATATCGCTGTTGGTCACAGCATGGGCGGCCATTGCGTGGTCCAGATTGCCGCGGAGCTGCCGGATAGTTTTAAAAAGTTGGTGCTGGTCGATCCGGTGATCATGAGCCGCGAAATCTATCGGAAAGCAACCAATTATAGCGATTCTTACGAGATGGTTTCTCGACGGCGCAATGCATGGAGCGGACCGGACGAGATGTTCGAACGATTCAGGGATCGTCATCCCTATAAGCTCTGGGATCCGGCAGTGCTGCGGGATTATTGCGAATGGGGGCTCTTGCCCGCCTTAGAAGGCGGCTTTGAACTGGGCTGCCCGCCGAAAACTGAGGGCTCGGTCTATGCAACCAGCGCATCCGTTGACCCCTATCCGCTGATCGAAGCGATCGACCAGCCGGTCGCGATTCTGCGCGCACCACAGCTGGCGAAGGATGGCGCTTTCGATTTCGCATCCTCACCGACACCACCGGGGCTGTTCGGTTTTTTCGCCAACGGGAAAGACGTCTATCTGCCAGACCTGACCCATTTCATGCCTATGCAGGATCCCAAACGGATTGCAGAACTGATCATCAGTGGCTAATGGCTCATTCATGTTTATGGCAATATTTGTGAACGACCGAAGCTAATGGGTGGACATGAATAAAATATTGACCGCGACGATCACGGCCTTGATGTTTATGGCTGGTCTTGCGTCTGCCGCGCAGGCCGAAGTTTTGACGATCGACGGGATGACGCCAGCCAATGCCCCTGAATTTACCCAAATTCAATCCATTGCAATAGAGCGTTTTGGTGGCCGCGACGGCACAGCGCTGGCGTTTGAACTGGAAGATAGTCTTTCTGCTGTCACGCTCTTTGGTCAACCCTATTTTGATGTGATTGGCGGACGATCTGCCTTGCAATCCGGCGGCAGTCTCTCCGGAAATGTTACCGCCGGCATCGAGCAATATGACACGGTCGCCAAACGGCGGCGCTGTGTCGAGCGCGATGACAAGGATAAATGTGTCACCCATAAAAATATCGAGGTCGATTGCCTGGCCCGGATAATCGATTTTCAGGCGCAGGTGCGGGCGACGCGATATCGCGATGGACGCAGCATTTACACGGAAAGCTCTCCGGATAGAGAAGAACAGACGATATGTTTCGGCGATGACGAGGATTTTGCAAGCAGCGAGTCGGTGATCCGGACCACAGTCTCGGAGACAGCCACCGCCATTCGCAATGATCTGGCCCCCAGACAATATCGTCAGGACATTAGGATATTGGAAGGTCGCAAGGGCATGACGAAAGCGGAAGGGAAGTTCTTCAAGGTAGCGATCAAAATGACCAAGACCAATTCGGCAGAGGCTTGCCGGATGTGGGACGAAGCGAGCCGGAACGGGCTGGTTCATATTTCGCTATCATATAATCTCGGCCTTTGCGCGGAACAGCGCGGCGATCTGGAATCTGCGCTGGCTTTTTACGAAGAGGCGCTAAGGTTTTCGCCGAGAAAATATGAAGTGGTTCAGTCTTGGCAGCGCGCGTCTGATCATCAGCGCGTGCTGGATGAATTGCAATTGCGCCAATATGGAAGCACCGAAAATCAAGGTTGACGATCAGGGTTAACCGATTGGTGGTTCGCGCGCATCTGGTATAGATTGACCCCGTCGGGCTGAACTGGTCAGAACCTGTTCCTCGACGATAGATGCTGTTGTGCCTTGTTCGCCCTCCGGGTTAACAAGCCCAGCGCAAACGGAGTGAAAATGAACATAAACCTGTCCGACTATGAAACCGACAAGCAATTCGACGGCTACTATGATGCAGAGCTCATCAGCCTGCAAGACCGGCTCGCGCATATCCATTTCAAGCATATCATCCATGGCAGCCGGTCGATATTGGTGTTCGAAGGCTGGGACGCGTCGGGCAAGGGCGGCGCGATCCGCCGTATGACCGCGGAATGGGACCCGCGCTATTTTGATGTCTGGCCGATCGGCGCGCCGACCAAGGAAGAGAAAGATCGCCATTTCCTCTGGCGCTTCTGGCAGAAATTGCCGGGCAGTCGCGAAATCGGTGTGTTCGACCGCAGCTGGTATGGCCGCGTGCTGGTCGAGCGGGTTGAGGGATTTTGCGAGCCTGCCGACTGGAAACGCGGTTATGACGAGATAAACGAATTTGAAGCGCAGCAGATCGACGGCGGCACCAATTTGGTTAAGCTATTCTTTCACACGACGCAGGAAGAACAGGACGCGCGTTTGACCAAACGGCTCAATACACCGCACAAGCGTTGGAAGATTACCGCTGAGGATTTTCGTAACCGCGAAAAGCGCGATGCCTATCTCGACGCGATGCATGACATGTTCGAATATACCGACACCCGCTGGGCACCTTGGAAAGTGATTGACGGCAACGACAAGAAATCCGCGCGCATCGCCGCGATGACCCATGTCGCCGAGTCGCTGGAAGCAGCGTTACCGGAGGATCTGCCGGATGCTGATCCGAAGCTGGTGAAACTAGCGCATGATGCTTTTGGCTATGAGGCAAAGGAATAGCCGACTATCAGTTTAACAAATGCATTGGGTGCAACGCCGGGTATTGAATTTTCGGGTGGAAGTCATCCCGCTATACTAATCCGTTAACAGTATTATATATATAATACACTTGTGGGTGTATGAAAATATCAAAGAATATCGACAGCGGAGCCAGTCAGCCGCCGCGCTGGATCGTCTTGATCGAGATTTTGGGATTTATCGGCTTCGCCTTGCTTTCCAAATATCTGATGAGCATGATGTTCTGGCGCTACGCTGGCCCGTTCTCTCTATTGCTGACACTTACCCTTGTCACACTCTATATGCGCAAGATTGGTATCGATTGGCCAGCTTTGGGTATGCGCGCATTGCCGGGGATCAGGGCGAAGTTGATGGTGATACCGCAAGCCATGCTGGTATTCATTGCATTTGCAATTGTGATCGCCTTGACGACCATAGGAGGCCCCGCCATCGGACTGGATTTCATGGCCGAGATACCGATGGGTGTTGAAGAGCGGTGGGGCGATGTCGCAGGAAATCTGCCTATGTATCTGTTGTGGCTGGTCATTGTCTGGACTGCAGCGGCGTTCGGCGAAGAGATGTTTTTCCGAGGCTATTTGATTAGCCGACTACAGACTGCTTTTTCCGGTTACCGGTTTGCTTCTATTCTTGCCGTCGTCGTTCCTGCGATCTTTTTTGGATATGGGCATTATTATTATCAAGGTTGGCGCGGCGCCATCGTAACCGGCGGCATAGCATTGGCATTCGGCACCATGTTCTTGCTGCTGAAACGCAATCTTTGGCCGATCATCCTGTTGCATGGTATTATCGATACGCTGACATTCACGGCGCTATACCTGGAGTGGGAATAACACTTATGGTTCGCTTGCGGGATGAAGCGGGTAGCAGGGCGTGAGGCTGATCTTGGACCTTCAGCCCCGGCCATTTTTCCCGATATAGCGTGACAGCGGCGTGTTGCTGCGGATCGTCGGGCCGCGCGGATTTTTTGTGTCATAGACCACCGCATTTTCGAGCACGCGTTTGACATAGTTTCGGGTTTCGGAAATCGGGATATCCTCAATCCATTGGATCCAGTCGATGCCTTCCATGCGCGGGTCGCCGTTGGCGCGAAGCCATTTGTTCACATTGCCGGGCCCGGCGTTGTAGGCCGCAATCGCGAGCGGATAGCTGCCGCCATAATAGTCCATCATCCGTTGGATATAGCCGCTGCCAAGCTGGATATT